>JAPLMI010000049.1 GCA_026387115.1 Candidatus Omnitrophota bacterium
GCCTGGATGCCTTTAAAATGATCTCTGATTCGATCTCAAAGTTGGAGGATTCCAGGCGGATCTTTTCCAAAACACGCGTCTTGATCAAGCGGAACCCGCATTGAGTATCGGGAACACGCTGGGCGCATATTTTAGAGATCAGCCATGACATGAACCGGTTTGTGAAATTCCTGACGATGGGCATTGAAGCGGTATCAGACATCCTGTTTCCGATAACAATATCCGCGCCGGTCTCTTCCATTTTTCTTGTAAAGTCGTCGATACTGTCGATCTCATGCTGGTTATCGCCGTCCATGACGAGGACCGCGTCAAATCCGTTTTTCAATATATGTTTGAATCCTTCCCTGAGCGACGCGCCCTTGCCGATATTTTCTTTATGCCTCACCACTACTGCCCCCTCGGCGACAGCGATCGGATAGGTCTCGTCCGTGGACCCGTCGTCTACCATATAGACGGTGATGCCGCGCGCTTTAAGCCTTTTTATTATGGGCCCTATCGTCCTGGCTTCGTTATAGGATGGTATCAGGACGCAATAGTTCATTTTTATCCCAGATATATTTAAAGGCATACCATTGTGACGGGTATCTTTTTATATACGATTCAATGACAGAGGTGCACTTCCCGGTCAGGGCCGCTACCGCGGGCCCTTCTTCCGAAGAAGTGTCGGGGTAAATCGGCCTTTCGAAGGTCAATTTAAATGTATCGTCGGGCTGCCTTATCATGAATGACGGCACTATCGCCGACCCTATCCTGTAGCTGAATATTGACGGCCCTTTCGGGATAAGCGCCTTCTGGCCGAAGAACTCGCTCTCGAGACCGTTTTTGGTGAAATCGCGGTCGCCGAGTAGCGCGAGAAGCCCATTGCCTTTCAATAACTTATAGCAGGCCTTTAAGGACATCCCTATTTCTATAGGCTGGACTTTGCACATCCGCCTTTGCTCGAGAAAGAAATCATTTATCTTTTTATGCCTGTGCGAAAGGACGACCGCGGCCGTCGGATACCCTATTAAAGAAAGTATCGAAGCCCCGAGTTCCCAGTTGCCCATATGCGCTGATAATAGCACGACACCCTTACCCCTCGACAGGCCCTCGTCTACATTGGCAAGGCCTTCGACCTTGATATATTTTTTTATATAATCCTCGTCTATCATGGAGAACCTGAAGAAGTCCACAAGATATTTGGCGAAGTTCCGGAACACCGCTCTGGCTATCTTGCGGGACTCTTCGTCCTCGGCAGTCTTTCCAAGCGCCATATTGATATTCTTTATTACGGCAATCCTGTCATTGTATGAAAGGCTGTAATATATATCCGCCATAAGACAGGCTGCCTTATACGAAACTTTGAGCGGCATGGCAAGCGCAAAAAATATGCCGAGCCTGTAAAGCAAATAAAAGACCGTCTCCTCTATCATCTAGCGAGCGAGCTCCAGTATGAGTTTGGCTATATCCAATGAGCTGTCCGGCCGTGAAAGCGAAAGCGCTTTTTCTCTCATCGTCCTGAGCTTTGCCTCATTGTCAAGCAGTTCTTCCAGTATCACGGGGATATCATCAGGGCATGACGCCTTGACCGCGACGCCTTCGCCAAGAAGGAACCGCGTATTCATAGCCTCCTGGCCCGGCAGGGGATTTATTATAAGCATGGGTAGGC
>JAPLMI010000180.1 GCA_026387115.1 Candidatus Omnitrophota bacterium
GCTGACGTAGACGTCGAATTCCCGGGTCCTCAGGGCTTCGAGCATGTCGCCTATGTTCCTGAAGACTTGGGCGTCGAACCCATGCTTGGCGTATTCCTCCTTGAGAACTTCTGCTATAGGGATAGAGTCTTCGAGGTGCAAGACCCTCAATTTTCCCCTCATGTTATCCTATTCGCCTTATGGTGATAAAAAACGGCAGCTTGCAGAAGGTTGATGAGTCTTAGGGGCCGGGTATTTTAAGGTCTGGGCTCAATTACTTTCATGGAGAGGCTCTTCCACATAAACAACAAGATTAGAAGGCTTCTGGCGACGACCAGCGGCTCGTTCTCGCCTTTCGTCTTCCGTAGCTCGTCTTTCGTAAACAAATCCATAAAAAATCCCCGCAGGTGCCGTGTGAGATTGAACTATCTTGATCCTGTTATTTACAGGTGGGTGCCCTCTCACAAACACCGAAGTGGATGTGAAGTCAGGCCCCCGATTTTAGTGCTAATGGCTCAAGATACTCCACTCGAATCACGCGCACCGCAGGGACACAAGTAAGTATACCATAAACCCCGCCAAATGCAACTTTTGCGCGTTACTCTATCTTAATTTTGCGTCGAAATTTTCTTCGAGCGAGCGGAGAATCCTGGTGTGAACTCCCAAAATCTCTTTTTCTTCGAGGGTCTTCTTCGGATCCCGATATTCGAGCCTGTAGGAGAGTCCCACTTTCCCGTCGGGAATCTGTTTGCCTGCGTATCTATCTACCAGGCTTGCTTCTTTCAGGACGGGTGATCCCGTATTTTTGATCAATGCGGCTATGTCGCTATGCAATACGCCTTCGCCGACCACTATAGATATGTCTCTGAATACGGAAGGATATTTCGCGAGCTCTCTGAATCGTTTCCTTAGATTCGCGTGCTTAAGAATTGAGTCTACGCATACCTCGCAAAGATAAACCGTTTCCTTTATGTCAAAATTGTTGAGGGCTTTAAGGCTCACCTCTCCCAAAACACCTATTTTTTCGCCGTCAACTTCTACCGACGCGCAGGCGGAAGACGAAAAGAGATCGTCCTTCTCGTATTTATAGGACACTCCCGCTATCCCCAGCTCTGAAAATAATATTTCAACGATGCCTTTCAGGTCAAAGAAGCTGGCCGGCCTTGAGCCGGACACCCAGCTCGAGGTCTCTCCGGCGACCGCTATCGAGAGGTGTTTACTCTCGGTAAATTTAGCGTCTTCATCTTTAATATAGACATTGCCGAGCTCAAAAAGCCTCAGGTCTTTGGTCTTCCTGTTTATATTCCACAGGATAGAATTGAGCATCCCCGCCGCGAGGCTCGGCCGCATCGCTTCCTGTTCGGCCGACAGCGGATTTTTTATCTCGATCACGCTAGAGCCCGGGATGCCAAGCGCCTTCGTGACATTTTTACCCAATAGGCTGTATGTTATTATCTCGTCGCACCCTCCCCCGACGAGGCTCTGGCGGATATTTCTATCCACTATCGCTTCGGGAGATTCTCTCACAGGCTGCTCTACTATCGTCGGAATCGTGCCGGGGATCTTCTCGTAACCATAAATTCTGGCGATCTCCTCTATCAGGTCTATCTCCGAATCAAGATCATGCCGAAAAGACGGTGCCTCGACCGAAAGGCGCTTTTTTGAAGTTGATTTTATCTTTGCCCCAAGCGCGGTCAATATAGATTTTATTTTTTTATCTGGAATTTCTATGCCCAATATTAAAGCAGGCCTTTTGAGCCTTAAAGTTATAACTTTCTTGGTATCTATTTTACCGCTTATATCAATAAATTCTCCCGCTTCTCCTCCGGCAAGCTCCAGTATCAGCCCGAGCGCCCTGTCGGAAGACCGCGCGATATTTGCGATATCGACCTTTCTTTCGAATCGGTAGCTGGATTCGCTCGCAAGCCCGTGCTTCCTGGATGTCCTTCGCACTGAGATAGGGTCAAAATACGCGGCTTCCAGCAAAACATTCCTGGTCGAGCCGGTGACCTCCGTATTCGATCCTCCCATTACGCCCGCTATCGCGACCGGCTTCGAGCTGTCAGCTATCACAAGCGTTTCGCCGTCCAAAGCGCGCACGGTTCCGTCTATTGTCGTTATGCGCTCGAAGTTTTTGGACTTTCTTACGATAACCGTTTTCCCCTCCAGCCTATCCAGGTCAAACGCGTGCATCGG
>JAPLMI010000030.1 GCA_026387115.1 Candidatus Omnitrophota bacterium
TACGAGCTCGGCCACATAATATTCCGCGAATTTGTCGGTTTCGACAGGCGGCTTCCGATCTGGATGGACGAAGGCGTTGTGTCGTATTTGGAGAAAGAACAGATCGGTGCCAGGCTGAAGGCGGCGCGGACGCTGGCCAGGATGAAGAGCTTCATGACGCTCGAGGAGCTCACGGCCGTCAGAAGCCCCGAGACGATCGTATTGCCGTATATTTTTTACTCGGAAGCGGCCAGCGTGATAGAGTTTCTTATGGACGAGTACGGTAAAGATAAATTTGTCTCGTTTTGCCAGCGGCTTAAAGGCTTGAGGCAGGGCGAGGAGTGGTTTGACGCGATGAAGGATGTTTACGGCTTCAAAGATTTGGCCGCGATGAATGAAAAATGGGTGGTTTTTTTACAGAAATAGGGTATACTTGTATGAAAGTCATAGTATATAATATTACCAATAAGCTTTTTGACGCGGAAGCGAAGGAAGTGATCCTCCCGGGCGAAGACGGGGAACTGTCGGTCCTCAATTTTCACCAGGCCTGCCTGTATTCGCTCAGACCCGGCCAGGTAAAGGTGATCGCCGGAAGGCCCGGCGAGGACGCGGAAATGCGGTTCCCGTTAAAAAAGGGGCTGGCGAAAATCGCGCCCGATAAAGTCGTGGTATTGATCGAAGAATAGGCCTTATGCGCAATCTAACCATAATACTCATAATGATCCTGAGCACACTCGGGCCGGCTGTGATAGTGGGGCTCGTGGGATACGCCGCCGTAAAAGCGGTCGGCCGGAATCCGTCGGCGTCGCCGAGGATATTGCTGGCGATGATAATATCTTTTTTATTTGCCGAGGCGATCGCCATAATAGCGATCCTCATGGTATTCAGCATCTTCCGGTAATAAATATGACCATACAGCTCATCATAATACAGGTCGTCACATTCATCGCCCTCATAATAGTCCTGCGCATCCTGTTCCACGGCCAGCTCGATTCCGCGCTCAAACGCTTAAAACACCTCTACGAAGAGAACCTCACCAAAGAAGAAGAATTGAAAAAGAGGATAGAAGAGATAGGCGTCGAGAGGGAAAAAGAGCTTTTGAAGACGAGAGAACTTGCCGCAACCATCATAAAAGACGCCAAAGGGAAGGCCGAGAAGGCCGAGCAGGATGCCATCTTAAGGGCCAAAGATGAATCTAAGAGGGTATTGGGCCACGCCGAGGGCGAATCCGAAAAGATGAAAGATAAGATGATGGCTCACGCCCACGAGAAGGCGATAGAATTGTCTGTCGAGATGCTTAAGGCGACCTTTACCGATCAGGGTAAGGAAACGCTTCAGCACCAGCTTATTTCGGAATTGATAGACGAGATAAAGAAGGTCGCCAAAGACAAGTTCACCGTAAAGACGAAGCGCGTTACTATACTTTCCGCGCAGGCGTTAAAAACGGATGAAAAGGCAAAGCTCGCCCAGATACTTAAAGATAAGATGAATAGCGCCGTCGACATAGATGAATCGGTTGATAAAGATATCATAGCGGGCCTTATCATAAAAATAGGCTCCCTCACCATAGACGGCAGCATAAGGAATAAACTGCGCAAAGTGATACCTTACTTGAGGTAATTTATGCCCAGGCAAGCGCTCGACAGGATAAAGATACCGCTCATCGACGTCCAGGAGGTCGGCCGCGTGAAAGAGGTGAGGCGCGGTATCGCCAAGGTGGACGGCCTTCCGTCCTGTATCTACGGCCAGATGGTCGAGTTCACGGGCGGGACGAAGGGCATGGTGATGGGGTTTAATTCCAATGACGTTCTTGTTATCGTTCTGGGCGCCGAAGGCAATATCTCTATCGGCGACAGCGCGACGACGCTCACGGAGCTCTTGAATATTCCCGTCGGAGAAGCCTTTGTAGGCCGCATCGTAAACAGTATCGGCGAGCCGATCGACGGCAAAGGCGAAATAAAGTCATCCGCGAATATGCCCATCTTCAAGGAAGCGCCCGGCGTCATGGAGAGGGAGCCGATCTCGGAAGCCCTTCTCACCGGCATAAAGACGATCGACCTGAACATCCCTATCGGAAAAGGCCAGAGAGAGCTCAT
>JAPLMI010000009.1 GCA_026387115.1 Candidatus Omnitrophota bacterium
GGCGGCCTCTTCTGACGGCGTCGACAAGCGCCGCATAACCCCCACCGTAACAAGAAAGACAGAATAATCTTTTATGCTGAAAGGTTACCTTGCGATAGTCCTTCACGCGCACCTTCCTTATGTCCGCCATCCCGAATTCGAAGACTTCCTTGAAGAGGATTGGCTTTTTGAGGCGATAACCGAGACCTATATCCCGCTCATAAAGGTGATGGACGGCCTGGCGAGGGACCGCATCGATTATAAACTGACCATATCCCTTTCCCCGACGCTCATGTCGATGCTGATCGACCCCCACCTTCAGTCAAAATACGTCAAACACCTCGAAAAGCTCATAGAGCTTTCGGGAAAAGAGATCGACAGGACGAGATGGGACGACCGTTTTAACAGGCTCGCCCACATGTACCATTCAGAATTCCTAGACGCGCGCCGCATATTCGTCCACGAATATCAGTCGAATCTCGTGAACGCCTTTAAGCGTTTTCAGGAGCTGGGCGGCCTTGAGGTTATCGCATGCTGCGCTACTCACGGCTACCTTCCGCTGATGGAAGTCGAGAGGAAGGCCTCTGTCAGGGCTCAGGTGAGGGTAGGCGCGGAGTTGTATCAGAAGCTCTTCGGCAGGAAGCCCCTCGGCATGTGGCTTCCGGAATGCGGCTACAATCCGGGCGACGATGAGATCCTCAAGAAAGAGGGAATAAGATATTTTCTCGTTGATACGCACGGCATACTCTTCGGCACGCCGCGTCCGAGGTTCGGCGTATTTAGCGGCTACCTGACTAAGAACGGCGTCGGCGTTTTCGGAAGAGACACCGAGTCTTCGAAGGCCGTCTGGAGCGCGATCGAGGGATACCCCGGCGATTTCAACTACAGGGAATTCTACCGTGACATAGGCTTCGACCTCGATTACGATTATGTCCGCCCTTACATAAATGCCGACGGCGTAAGAATAAATACCGGAATAAAATATTACAAGATCACCGGAAATACCAATCACAAGGAGCCGTATGTCCCGGAATGGGCGCGAGACAGGGCCGCTGACCAGGCCGGAAATTTCATGTTCAACAGGGAGAAACAGGTCGAATATCTGGCAGGCTCGATGGGCGACAGGCTGCCGGTGATAGTGGCGCCTTACGACGCGGAACTCTTCGGCCACTGGTGGTACGAAGGGCCGCAGTGGCTCGATTTTCTTATCCGCAAGATCAGCTGCGACCAGAAGAATATAGCGCTCACGACGCCGGGCGAATATTTAAAGCTCTATAAAAAATACCAGGTCCTCACGCCGGCATTTTCGAGTTGGGGCTGGAAAGGCTACAGCGAGGTCTGGCTCGAGGGTTCGAACGACTGGATATACAGGCACCTCCACAAGATGGTCGAGAGGATGGTGGAACTTGCCAATGCCAATAAGCACGCCGCCGGTTTACTCCGTAGAACGCTTAATCAGATGGCAAGAGAGCTTTTGCTTGCGCAGTCGAGCGATTGGGCATTCATAATGAAGACAGGCAGTCATGTCCCTTACGCCGTCGAAAGGTTCAGGGAGCATACCGAACATTTCACGGAACTTTACCAGGATGCGAAAGAGGGCTCTCTCGACGAAGGGTACGTAAGCTGGCTCGAAGGCAAGTATAGCATTTTCCCCGATATAGATTACTCGGTGTATTGCACCTGATCGTATGGAGAATAAAAAAAGACTCGGGGTTGCGTTCCTGTGGCATATGCACCAACCCTTTTACAAAGACCCGCTCGCAGGCAAATACCTCCTTCCGTGGGTGCGGCTTCACGGGGTTAAGGATTACTATCCGATGGCCGCGCTCGTCGAGGATTTCGATGTTAAAGCGACCTTCAACCTCGTCCCTTCGCTCGTCGAACAGATAAATGATTATACCGAGAACGATGCCACCGATATCTTCCAGGACCTTACCGCAAAAAAGGCAAGCTCCCTTACCTTCGGAGACAAGGTCGATCTCCTCAATAGCTTTTTTAAGGTCAATTTCAAACATTTCATAGAACCAAATCCGAGATATTCCGAGCTCCTGATCAAAAAAGGGATGAAGCCTCTTTTGGGTTCGGCGCTCAAGAGCGTCGTCAAAAGTTTCTCAGACAGGGATTTCCTCGACCTTCAGGCGCTCTTCAACATGTCGTGGTTCCATTCGATAAGCCTGGACGACGACATCAACCTGAAAGACCTGGCGGAAAAAGAGAAGCACTACACGGAAGAAGATAAAGAATATATACTGGCAAAACAGAAGGAGATCCTGGCTCAGATAATACCGCTCTACAGGAGGCTTCAGGAAAAGGGCCGGATAGAGATCACGACGACGCCTGTTTATCATCCGATACTTCCCCTCATCTGCGATACGTCCGTGTCGAGGATATCATCTCCGGGCATTACGCTTCCCAAAAAAAGGTTCCGTCATCCCGAGGATGCCGCATGGCAGATAGAGGAGGCGATAAAATATCATACTGAGCAGTTTGGTTCACCCCCGCGCGGCATGTGGCCGTCCGAAGGAAGCGTCTCCGACGAAGTTTTAGATCTCTTGATCGCAAAAGGCATCGACTGGGTTGCGACGGATGAAGATATCTTATTCAACAGCCTCTCTTCATATGACAGGAAGTATAAAGGGATATCGCTCTTCGACCGGCGAATAATCTATTCCCCGTACGAATTCAAGAGAGGGTCAAGGG
>JAPLMI010000017.1 GCA_026387115.1 Candidatus Omnitrophota bacterium
TTTCAAAAAGCCTAAACTTACTGATGGGCTTAGCTTTATTAGTAACACAGGCTCCAAGATAACCTGCTTTTTTAACAGTTTCTACAATCCTTGCATTACGGCCACCCAGCGGATAACAAAAGAGTTTTACTGGCCTAGCCAGCCTATTCTCTAGCTCTTTTTTAGAATTAAAGATCTCGCCCAGCATCTGGGCTCTATGAACTATCTTTATCCTTCTCTTCCGCGCTTCCGCAAGTTCCGGATTTTCTTTGGAGACCGACGATGAATAGACGAGAACCCCCGTATCTTTCAGTACGTTGGAAGGCCTGTGCCCCTCGAATATGGTAGCGCCTATTGACTCCAGGGCCTTGGTCAGGCCATTGGCCGCCAGGTCCGAACCGGATACTTTGTGCCCCATGTCGAGCATGACGCGCGCGATCCCGCTCATCCCGATGCCGCCTATGCCGACGAAGTGTATATTATTTTTCACCTAAAATCAAAACCTCTCTCGCTAAATTATTTGACGCGGCCGGAATAGCAAGCCGCCTTGCCGACTCGCCGATACTTTTCAGTTTCACGCGGTCATTGATCAGGCTTAATATGTTATCTTTAAAAACTTCCCCGGACAAGTCATGCTCCTCAATTTCTATGGCTGCGTTATTCGCGGAAAATTCACGCGCATTTTCCGATTGATGGCTCATCGCAAAAGGATAAGGCACGAGTATCATGGCCCTCCCGAATGCCGCGATCTCGAATATGGCGGAGGCGCCCGCCCTTGTCACGACGAGATCCGCGGCGCTGTACGCCTCCTCGATCCGGTCTATGAAAGAATAGACCCTGTGGTCCAGCTTGCTGACAATAGAATACTCTTTGATCGCCCACTCGTAATCTTTAATGCCGGTTATGTGGATAACCTGCATCGACGATCTCGCGCCCTCCTCGATAAGAGAAAGCGCTTTGATAAATTTCTCGTTTAGAGCGTGCGCGCCCTGGCTTCCGCCGATCACAAGGATAGTGAACTTTGAGGCCTCAAGGCCGAATCTTCTTATCCCGAGAGATCTATCGTCTTTCAACATCTCCTGCCTTATCGGGTTTCCCGTCAATACGGCTTTCTTCCCGGTATTTTTTTCGAGGCGCTTTTTCGTATGCTCAAAGCTGACTGCCACTTTATCCGCTAATCTGAAAAGGGCTCTATTGGCCCTTCCGGGCACGGCATTCTGTTCATGAACTAACGTCGGAATGCCGAATATACGGCCTGTCAATATTGCCGGGAAAGATACATAGCCTCCGAACCCGACAACCACTCCGGGCCTGTATGCGGCGGTCATGAAAAAAGTCTTTATGAGATCGAAGAAGAGCCTCGCCAGGAACGGCAGGATCGCAAGTGAGGCCCCGTATGGCAATTTATTCGCCGAGATCAATGAAAACCGGAAGCGCTCTTTCTCGAAAATCCTTTTATCCAGCTCCTTATGGCTACCGAGAAACCTTATCTCTACGCCGTCATTCTCTTCTTTAAGCGTCCTGGCAAGCGCGATCGCCGGGAATATATGCCCTCCCGAACCTCCCGCGGCTATCAATATCTTCCGTATGAGCGCCATCTTAACCGTCCGCCTCGCAATTCTTTGCTATGTTCAGAAGTATGCCTATCGCCGCAAGATGAAATATAAGGCCGCTCCCGCCGTAACTTATAAAAGGAAGCGGCAA
>JAPLMI010000213.1 GCA_026387115.1 Candidatus Omnitrophota bacterium
AAACTAGTCCTGTTGCAGGCAATCCTGGCGGACATAAAGACACACCTTGTCTATTACTTATCTAATTGTGTACCCCATGTGGGCTTCGTTGAAGGACAAAAGTCGAGGGAGTGGCAGGGCCCGTAAAATTTTCTACTAAAAATTAAGGAGCGGAAGATGAATATTGTATTCTTCGGAACGTCTGAGTTTGCAATGCCTGCGCTGGAAAGGCTCATCGATTCCAAGCACGAGATGCTGGCGGTCGTGACACAGCCGGACAGGAAGAAGGGGAGGAGCCTTAAATTGTCGCCTCCGCCCGTCAAGGTTCTGGCGATGACCAAAGGCATTCCTGTCTACCAGCCGCTTGACGCGTCGAGCGCGGAATCCGCAGGCTATTTAAGCGGTCTTCGCGCGGACCTGTTCGTAGTGATATCCTTCGGACAGATCCTGAAAGATAAGATCCTTTCCATACCGAAACTTTACCCGATAAACCTGCATGGTTCGTGCCTGCCCAAATACCGCGGCGCGGCGCCGACAAACTGGGCGATCATTAACGACGAAAAGTCCAGCGGCGTTACAGTTATAAAGATGAATGAGAGGATGGACGAGGGCGATATAATCCTGAAGCGGGAGATAAACATTGACGACGAAGACACGAATATCACATTGACCGAGAAGTTATCAGAACTCGGCGCGAAGGCCCTGCTCGAAGCGATAGATTCGATAGAGAAGGATAAAAATTTAACTTTCACGAAACAGGATGCCGGAGAGGCGACATACGCGCCGAAACTGAAAAAAGAAGACGGCCTCATAAACTGGAGAGATAAAGCCGTTGTAATTCATAATAAAGTACGCGGCCTCATACCTTGGCCGGGCGCATATACCCATTACGAAGGAAAGGTCATCAAGGTTTTGAAGACCGAGATCTGCGGTGCGCAGGCTTTCAGGGAGGCCGCGCCAGGCGAAGTGATCGATATACTTAAGGATAAAGGCATCATTGTCTGTACAGGTTCCGAACCCATCGCGATAACGCATCTCCAGCTCGAAGGCAAGATTGCGATGGACGCCGATTCATTCGTCCGCGGCCATAAGATAGCCAAAGGATGCCCCTTGGGCTGATACGGGGTTAATTTTTGGACAGGACCATCTTCGTTAAGCCAAAGCCCGCCTGAAGGTTCAGAATAAATCTGTTAAAGGTCTTGATCCTCAAAACCTGTTTTGCGATCTTTCCCGGCCTGAAATAAAAACTTGCGTACGCCTTCTTTTGCCATTCCAGCATATCCGAGGACGAAAGCGTTTCCAGCCTGTGTATCGGAGGTGTGTGGATGCCGAATTGGTCGTAATCTTCCGTTAAAACAAATTTTTTTTCCTTAAGATAATCGTATACCTCGGTTCCCGGGTATGGTTTCAATATATGGAATTTGGCTATGTCTGGGTCCATCCTTTTGGCAAAATCGATAGTCTTCCTTATGGTAGAAGCGTCTTCCCCTGGGAGCCCGATCATGAAGAACGCCCACGTTTCCAGTCTCATCTCTTTTGCGAGCGCGAAGACCTCTTCGACCTTTTCAAGACGAATCCCTTTGCGGGCTTTATTCAGGACCTCCTGGGACCCCGATTCCACGCAGAGCGCCAGGCTGTAAGTCCCCATCTCCTTCAACGCGCCGAGCATCTCCCTGTCAAGAAAGTCGGCCCGCACACCGTTCGGGAAAGCGAATTTTGCCCTGACGCCTCTTTTTAAAATCTCGTCCCTGATCTCAAATACCCTCTTTTTTATCATCGTAAAATTATCGTCCCATATGTGGATCTCTCTTATTTTCATCTCTTTTGTAAGAAATTCTATCTCGTCCGCCACATTCCGGGCGCTTCTTGCCCTGAAGGCTCGCGTGAAGATCTGATTGGCGTTGCAATAGGTGCAGAAACCGGGGCAGCCCCTGGAGGTTATTATGGGCGCGGTATTCCTGTATAAGGCATCGGGATACGTGTATTCCTTGTTTTTGAATAGGTGCCTTGCGGGAAACGGAATCGAATCCAGGTCGCTTATGAGAGGGCGCGGCCCTTCCTCCTCGGTCTTTCCGCCTTTCTTGTAAATCAGGCCTTTTATGCCGGATAGGCCACGGCCGTTCTTCAAACTTTCGACAATCTCTTTAAACGTCAATTCGCCCTCGCCTCTTACGACCGCGTCGACGCAATCGTTAGCTATGGTTTCGTGCGGCCTGATAGTCGGATGGATACCGCCGAATACGACAAGGGTGCCGGGGCTCTCGTTCTTGACCTCTTTCGCCAGTGCCAGGGAAGAACTTAAGGTGGGGGTGGTCACGGTGAATCCGGCGATGTCGTAATTTTTCCGGCGTAAGATGTCGGCAAACGCATCCTGGCTCATGCGCTCCGAGTCGGCATCTATTATATCTACGCTCTCAGAGCTTACCATGGAGGCGAGATATGCCAGCCCCATATGGATCTGGGACGGCGGCGTCATCTTTCCGTAACTTGCCGCTTGAGACGGGCTTACAAGAAGAATCTTCGACATCAATTCCTGCCTTTTCTTTTATATGGTTTATTATATCAGGGACAGGAGCTTTTGTTAACCAATATAATTTGATAATCTTCTTTAATTATAATATTCAATGTGATATAATTCCGTAAATATGCCGAAGAAGATAGCCCCGAGAGAACTTATTGAGCAGGATTTTCACCATCTCAAGACATCCGAGCGCCTCTACACCGTTCCGAAGATCGAGGACCTCATCCTCATGCAGTCAATCGAAGGAAGGGCCCACAACGGCGCAGGCGCTTTTAACAAGCGCTTCTACGTAAATACGACGATCGACGACATCGTGACCGCTTTAGGGCGGTCCCCCAAGGTCGTGAAGTCGAAAAGGCAGGAGCTTATAGACGAGATCGTCGAGTTTGTCGATAGCTCGCTTGCCGATGACCCGCGGGAGAGGCTTGTGACGAGGAACGGCCGGCCGCTTTTAGGGATCCCTCAATTCAAGGAGAGGACCGTCAATTACCACGATATTCTTAGAGGCCTGTATCTGGGAGGCTTAAGGGACGATCCCGAGATAAGAAAAAAAACTCAAGAAATCTATAAGATAAAGATAGGTTACGGCAAATGCTACCTCGTCAATACCAAGGTTATGGAAGAGCTTGGCCTGGATGGCGAGATGCTCGCCCACCAGGAGAATGAGGACAAGTTAAGTTACTACAAATCCTGCGGCCTGATAGTCGCTGACGCAAAAACCAGGCACAGGAGCGCAAGGCACATAAAGTATCTTTACATACGCCACCACGTGGGGCCGGGCCAATCCGACGACGCCGCGATGGTCGCAAGCGGCCTTCTCTATAATGTCGATGTCGCGCTCGGCGTATTTCTCGCCGATACCATCGATACGCTCGACAAGTACGTTTCAATATACCGCGACCAGGACAAAGAGCTCGCCCTTTACATAAAGGATAATTACACCTTTCTGGGCTTGGACAAAAAAGATGTTTATGAGCTTGCGTACCTTGCCGCGATACCGGAAAACAGGGTTGACGAAATTCCCGACAGCTCCTTAAGATATCTTTTGTCGATAGATGACGAGGCGGGGCAATCGACGCTGGAGACGCATTTGAATTTTATAGAAGGCAAGCCGTTCCTGCCGATCGCGATAAGCTATAAAAGGATACTTATCTCCGTGCTGTATGATTTTGTAGGGGATAAATTAAAGAGCATCAAAAAAGAGGTTGTGCTGAAACTGCCCGAGGCATTCGCAAAAGAGCTGGAATCGTCCGTTGCCAAGGTTATGCAGAGGAGGTTCATTACGGTGAGCCCGCAGACGAGCCTGAAGTCCGCGCTCGCGAAGGTCGAGGCGAGAAAGGGCGAGCTTATAATAGTGAAGGATGAGTTTGGCAATATCCTCGGCGTCGTTAATCCGAGCGATTTCTTAGTATTTTTAAGAGGAAGAGGCTAGTATATGCCTGAATTAAGACGCGATCCTGTAATCGGAAGATGGGTGATAATCTCGACGGAGAGGGCCAAGAGGCCCGACCAGTTCGGCTCCGGTTTAGTTGAGAAAGAAGAGCTTAAGCCCGGGGAGAAATGCCCGTTCTGCGAGGGCAACGAATCGATGACGCCGCCTGAGATATGGGCGGCGCGAAAGCCGGGGGGCCGTCCTAATAGCCCGGGCTGGGATGTACGCGTGGTCCCGAGCATATCGCCGCTTCTCGGGATAGAGGGCAACCTCGACAGGCACGGCCACGGCATGTACGACATCATGAACGCCAGGGGCGCGCACGAGATAGTGGTGGAATCACCCACACACCTTACGGAGATGAAGCTTTCGAAGAATCAACTCGTCAAATCCATAAATGTCGTGCTCGACCGCGTGCAGGACCTGGAAAGAGACCCCGTTATAAAATACGCCCTCGTCTTCAAAAATTACGGCAAGGCCGCCGGCGGCGGCCACATACAGCACGCGAGAACCCAGATCATAGGCACGCCGGTAAATCTTAAAAGAGTCAAGGAAGAACTGGCCGGCGCAAAGGCCTATTATGATTATAAGGACAGATGCATATTCTGCGATATAATAAAACAGGAGACGCAGGCCGGAAAACGCGTGATAGCCGAATCGAAATATTTTCTTGCCATATCGGCGTTCGCTTCCAGATTTCCTTTTGAGACGTGGGTCCTTCCCAAAACTCATTCATGCGATTTTTACAAGGTGAGCCGCAATGACATACCGGATTTTGTCGACCTTGTAAGCCTTGTCTTTGCCAAAATAGGGAAGGTCATCGGCGACTTCCCGTTCAATTTTGTCCTGCACACGGCCCCTTTCAGAAGAGATGCAGGTAAGAGGGGTTACTGGGAGACGAT
>JAPLMI010000010.1 GCA_026387115.1 Candidatus Omnitrophota bacterium
GTTGCAGGCAATCCTGGCGGACATAAAGACACACCTTGTCTATTACTTATCTAATTGTGTACCCCATGTGGGCTTCGTTGAAGGACAAAAGTCGAGGGAGTGGCAGGACCCGAAAATTTTACTGCAGGAAGGGGAGGATGGATCTGGCGGCGCGCAGGGATGCGCCGGGGGAGCCGAGGGAAGATTTTACGCGTCCGAGCTCATCGCGCATCGCCGAAAGCCCGGCCTCGTCGCGCATCAGCCCGACGACTCGGGCGGCGATATGATCCGGAGTCATCTCGTACTGCAGTATTTCCGGGACGACCTCTTTTCCGGCTATGATATTCACGATCCCAAGGAATTTGATATCGGAGACTATCTTATACAACAGATATGTGATGGGGTGCGCTTTGTAGACTATGATAAGAGGAGTTCCTATCATAGCCGTTTCCAGCGTTGCCGTGCCGGAAGCGACTATCGCGAAATCCGAAGCGCCGAGGATGTTATATGTATCGCCCTCGGCTATCCTTACATCCAACTTCATATTTTTAATAAGATTTTCGTAAAGGTCTCTCGGCAATCCCCGGTATTTGGCGATTATGAATTGAACACCCCCAAGCTTTCGGTCGATAATCCGAGCGCCGGCCAGCATCGCGGGCAACAACGTCTTTAATTCGCTAGTCCTCGAACCGGGAAGAAGGGCTATCACAGGCTTTCCCTTCGACAGACCGTATGTTTTTAAAATCTCATCTTTCGGCAGGGTCGTTTTTACCGTATCGAGGAGCGGGTGGCCGACAAATTCCGCGTCGATCCCGTATGTCTTATAAAGCTCTTCCTCGAATTTGAAGAATACTAAAATCTTTTTTACGCGTCTTTTTATTATATTGATCCTGTCTCTGCCCCAGGCCCAGACCTGGGGGCTTATGTAGTAAATAACGGGAATAGACCTTTTTTTAAGAGCTTTTGCGAGCCTCAGGTTAAAACCAGGGTAGTCCACAAGTATTGCCAGGTCCGGATTTTCAGAGTCGACCTTTCGCAAAATATCCTTATAGGCCCTTCCGACGGTAAATATATTCTTCAGCACCTCGACTACGCCCACGAGCGCGAGAGGCGTTATATCAAATACGATATCGACCCCCGCCTTTTTCGATAGAACTCCGCCGATGCCGAAGAATGTTAAATTCGGGCGCAGCGTTTTAAGGTCCTTGACGAGATTTGAGGCATGCAGGTCGCCGGAAGGCTCTCCGGCCACTATGAGGATCTTTTTTGGCGTCATTTCTGCCTGGACGGCTTGATCTTTTCGACTATTTCGAGCGCGACCTGAAGAGCGCGCCTTCCCTCAGCACCTGAGACGATGGGCCGCCCGCCGGCTCTTACGCATTCGATAAAAGATTTCAGTTCCTTCTTCAGCGGGTCCTTCTTCTTGATCTTTATCTTTTCTTTAAGGATCTTATCGTCCGTCTTCCTGAATATCGCCGCGTCCTGGTTCAGGTAATCGAGCGATACGTAGGAATCCTCCTGGAATATGCGCATCTTCCTGACGACGTCTTTCGTGACGCGGCTGGCGGTTATATCGGCGATAGTGCCGTCTTCGAAGGTGAGTCGGACGTTCGCGACATCCTCATAATCGGAGATCGTGCTCAAACCGACAGCTTCGATATTGACCACATCCTGTTTCATCAGCCCCAGCACTATGTCTATATCGTGGATCATCAGGTCCACGACGACGCCGACGTCTTCGACCCTTTTATGAAAAGGCCCCAGCCTCTGGCATTCGATAAATTTCGGTTTTTGAAGATACGGCTCTATGGCCAGGACCGCGGAATTGAACCTTTCGATGTGACCCACCTGGATTATGAGGCTATTTTCTTTGGCGATTTCGATAAGCTCATCCGCTTCGGACAGCGTCTTTGTGATAGGTTTTTCGATCAGAACGTGGATGCCGTGCTTCAGGAAGTCTTTGGCGATATTATAGTGGAGGCTCGTCGGGACGGCGATGCTCACGGCCTCGACCTTGTCGAAAAGGTCTTCGTAATCCGAAAGGCTTGCCGTATGGTACTTTTTACCTATCTCTATGGCCCGTTCGAGGTTACAGTCGCAGACACCTACGAGTTTTACGTTCTTTAGCCTCGAGTAGACCTTGGAATGAAAGGTTCCCAGGCGGCCGGTGCCCACCACCGCGACTTTGAGCTTTTCCATAATAATGGGATTATAACACCTATTTAGGCCGTCAGCAATAAAAATTTCGTTCGCAAAATTTTACCCTCGACAAAGACAGGCTCACATGTTAATATAACACCCTATATGATGAACCAGTACAGAAGGCTAGTCAGGTTTGTATTGCCCCATGCCCGGGTGCTTGTAATGGCGACCGTGTGCATGCTCGCCTCATCCATCTTCACCATTTCGCCGTTCACGATGATCATACCGTTGGTGGATAAGATAATAGCCGGGAAGGTGATAGTCATACCGCATAGCGAGATGCTCCCGCAGTTTGTAAAAGACCTGGTCGATAAGATCAATTCCATGCCGCGCATGGAACTTTTGAACAGCATGGCGCTGATATTCATAATCATGTGGCTCCTGAAGAGTCTGTTCGAATTTTTTCAGTCATACCTTATGAATAAAGTATCCCAGCTCGTGATAAGGGATATGAAGAACATGGTCTACAAAAAACTTCTTACATTATCCATGGACTTCTATTCAAAAAATTCCACCGGCAAACTCATGTCCAGGGTCACGAATGACTCTGCCGTCATACGCGATTCCATATCGACGGGGCTCACGGACCTTATATACCAGCCGATCCAGCTCATCATATGCCTTGCCGCGGTATTGGCGGTTAAGGTATATTTTTCGATCTCGTGGCTGCTGATAGGGATAATCGCCCTGGTCTTTCTGCTTGTCATCTATCCCGTCGTTAAGATAGGCAAGCGGCTTAAAAGGATATCTACTCAGTCGCAGGAGAATATGGCGGACATAACCACGACGCTTCACGAGACGATCTCCGGGGTGCGGGTTGTAAAGGCGTTTTCGATGGAGCCTTACGAGGCGGACAAATTCGCCACCCAGAACCAGCGTTTTTACAAGCTTGTGATGAAATCGGTAAAGAGGATGACGCTGATCAGCCCGCTGACGGAATTCGTTGAGGTATTGAGCCTCGCGCTGATACTGTGGTTTGCGGGAAAGGACATCGTCTCCGGCGCGCTTTCCGCCGGGGCGTTCATAGCGTTCACAGCAAGCTTCTTCTCCATGATGAGGCCCGCGAAACGCCTCGCGAATGTCTACGCGATAAACCAGCAGGCGCTTGCCGCCGCGGACAGGATATTCGAGGTTCTCGACACGAAGCCTTCCGTCTCTGAGAAGCCGGGCGCGATCCTCCTGCCGAGGATCGCAAAAAGCGTTAAATTTAAGGACGTATATTTCAGATACGAGGACAAGGACATCCTGAAAGGCATAACCTTAGATGTGGCCGTGGGCGATATAGCGGCATTCGTGGGTCCCAGCGGCGTCGGAAAGACGACGCTTGTCAATCTCATCCCGAGGTTTTATGACGCGACCGGCGGCCAGGTCCTGATAGACGGCGTTGATATCCGCAACTGCAGCTTAAGATCGCTGATGGGCCAGATAGGCATCGTTACGCAGGAGACGATCCTCTTCAATGATACCGTCACGGCGAATATATCTTACGGGTCGAAAGGCCGAAGCGCCGACGATGTTAAAAGAGCCGCGGAAATAGCGAACGCCCACGATTTTATCACGAAACTGCCCAGTGGTTACGGGACGATTATAGGCGAGCGCGGGTTCAGGCTCTCCGGCGGAGAGAAACAGCGGCTTGCCATAGCCAGGGCCGTATTCAAAGACCCGCCGATACTGATACTGGACGAGGCCACTTCGCAGCTCGATACCGAATCCGAGGTCCTGGTCCAGGAGGCGATCGACAGGATGATGAAGGGCAGGACCGTCTTTGTCATCGCGCACCGCCTGAGCACCATCAAACACGCCACCACTATTTATGTCATCGATGGCGGCAGGCTTGTCTCGAGCGGCACTCACGATGAATTGATCCGGAAGGACGGCTTATATAAGCGGTTGTACGATATGCAGTTCAGGGATAACGTCCTGAAATAAGTGTTGAAAAAAGGTAATTGAGTGTATATAATATCAGGACTTAAAACGCCGTACGCAATACGCCGTACGCGATACAAGAAGGGGGTCAGAAGGTAATATATGGTTGAATCTACGCTTGTGAAGAACTTACTGGAGGCGGGGGTCCATTTTGGGCATGAGACGAAGCGCTGGAATCCCAAGATGAAGAAGTTCATATTCGGCGAAAAGAACGGGATCTATATCATAGACCTTGAACAGACGGAAGAGGCTTTGACCAAAGCCTGCAATTTCCTTAAGTGTGTCGCGCAGGCCGGCGGGTACACTCTCTTTGTCGGCACCAAAAAACAGGCTCAGGATATCATAGCTGCCGAGGCCGCGAGGTGCGAGATGCCTTACGTGAACCATAGGTGGCTCGGCGGGATGCTGACGAATTTCCAGACGATCAAGAAGAGCATTAAACGGCTCGAGGAACTCGAAAGGATAAAAGAAGACGGGACGCTCGCGAAGCTTTCAAAAAAAGAAGCCTCCCAGCTTAACAAAGAGATGTTCAAGCTCAATAAGAACCTCGAAGGCGTGAGGATGATGGATAAATTGCCGAAGGCGATATTCGTCATCGACTCCAAGAAAGAGGACATAGCCGTCAAAGAGGCGAAGATCCTCGGTATACCGGTGGTGGCGCTTGTCGATACAAATTCCGACCCGGACATCATCACATACGTAATACCCGGCAACGACGACGCGATACGTTCCATAAAGCTTGTTACGGCTATTATAGCGGATACCGTACTTGAGGGAAGACAGGCGTTCGCGGTGGGCGAAGCCAAAGCCAGGAAAGAGCTGGAGGCGGCGGAAGCGGAAGAAGAGGGCGA
>JAPLMI010000077.1 GCA_026387115.1 Candidatus Omnitrophota bacterium
ATGCGGAAAGCTTTACAACGTTCCCATCCTGGCCGCCGCGAAGGACGGCGTAGTCGATGTTAAATTTGCCATTGCCATGGGGAAGATGGGCGGGATCGCGGTTCTGAACCTCGAAGGCGTCCAGACCAGATACGAAAATCCGAACGAGGTTTTGGACAGGATCGCCCAGGCATCGCCCGAAGAGGCTACTAAGCTTGTCCAGTTGATCTATGAGGCGCCTATCAAAGAGAAGCTCGTTTCCAGGAGAATAGAGGAGATAAAGCGCGCGAAAGTCCCCGCGGTCGTAAGCTCGATCCCGCAGAGGGCCGAACGGTTCGGCCGCATCGCCCAGGAGGCCGGAGCGGATATATTTATCGTCCAATCGACCGTGACGACGGTGAAGCACGTCGCGCGGAAATATAAAGCGCTCGATTTCCACAAGTTTTGTAAGTCGATGAAGATCCCGATCGTTATCGGCAATTGCGTTACCTACGAAGTCGCGCTGGAACTTATGGACACAGGTATTAGCGGCCTATTGGTCGGCATAGGGCCGGGCGCCGCGTGCACCACGAGAGGCGTTCTCGGAATAGGCGTCCCCCAGGTTACGGCAACGATCGACTGCGCGGCCGCGAGAAACGCGTATTACAAAAAGAAGAAGAAATACGTTCCGATAATCACGGACGGCGGCATGTCGACGGGCGGCGATATCTGCAAGGCGTTCGCCTGCGGCGCCGACGCCGTAATGGTCGGAAGCGCCTTTGCCAGATCCAAGGAAGCGCCGGGGAGAGGTTACCACTGGGGAATGGCGACGCCGCACGCGAACCTTCCGAGAGGAACGCGCATAAAGGTCGGCGTCACCGGCAGCCTTGAGGAGATCCTGTACGGCCCCGCGAAAGTTGACGACGGTTCACAGAACCTCATGGGCGCTCTTCAGACTTCGATGGGAAATGTCGGCGCGAAATCGATCAGCCGGATGCATAAGACGGAAATAATCATCGCGCCGTCCATACAGACAGAAGGAAAAGTATTCCAGGCCGCTCAGCGGGTTGGAATGGGAAAATGACACACTCCGATTTTGTCCACCTTCATCTCCACACGCAGTACAGCCTGCTTGACGGCGCCTGCCTACTCGAGAACCTCATACAAAAAATAAAAGAAGAGCGGATGCCCGCCTGCGCCATGACCGACCACGGCAACATGTTCGGCGCGATCGAATTTTACGACCTCGCCATGAGGAACGGCATCAAGCCGATCATCGGAAGCGAGGTTTACATTGCCCCTGACTCCAGATTCGAAAAAACGAGCCACGGGATACAGGAGGCGTCATTTCATTTAATCCTGCTGGCCAAGAACGAAACAGGCTACAGGAATCTTTTAAAACTTGTCTCGATAGGATTTCTCGAGGGTTTCTATTACAAGCCGAGGATCGACAAAGAGGTTCTCGCGAAATATAAAGACGGCCTCATCTGCACGACCGCCTGCCTGAAGGGCGAGATACCGCACCTGATATGCACCAACCAGCTGGACCAGGCCAAGAAAGTCATAGATGAATACAGGAACATGTTCGGTAAAGATAATTTCTACCTCGAGATACAGGATAATCTTATTCCCGAGCAGGAAAAGGTGAATGAGGAGCTGATAAAGCTTTCCAGGGACATGAATATCCCGCTCGTCGCCACAAACGATGTCCATTATCTCGAAAAAGAGCATGCGCGCGCTCACGAAACGCTTTTATGCATCCAGACGCAGACGACGATGGATGACCCGAACAGAATGCGCCTCCAGACGGATGAATTTTATTTCAAAACAAAGAACGAGATGAGCCGCACCTTCGGCGAGTCTGCGCCGGAGGCCCTCAGGAATACGATCGCGATAGCTGAAAAGTGCAATCTCGAACTCGATTTTAAAAGAGCGCACCTCCCGAATTACAAAGTTCCGGAAGGCAAGACCAAGGAAGGGTACCTGAGAGAGCTTGTGCATGAGGGGCTTAAGTCCCGGTATCCGGATGATGACAGGGTCGTTAAAGAGCGTGTCGAACACGAGTTAAAGGTCATAGAGAACTTCGGATACACAAGCTACTTTCTGATAGCGTGGGATTTTGTCCACTACGCGAAACAAAACCTCATCCCCGTAGGGCCGGGCCGCGGAAGCGCGGCCGGAAGCGTGGTGAGCTACGCCCTCGGTATAACCGACATCGATCCCCTGAGATACGACCTCCTGTTCGAAAGATTCCTGAACCCGGAAAGGATAAGCCTGCCGGATATCGATATAGATTTCTGTTACGAGAGGCGCGGCGAGGTCATCGATTACGTCGTGAAGAAATATTCCAAGGACAACGTCGCGCAGATAATAAC
>JAPLMI010000144.1 GCA_026387115.1 Candidatus Omnitrophota bacterium
GTAATATCCACTATCGTTGACTCTATTCCGATACTGGTCTTTCCGGCGTCGAGGACCATATCTAGCTTTTCATCAAGGTCCCTTAAAACATCTTCGGCGGATGTTGGAGGTTTTAAGCCGTTTAAATTCGCGCTTGACGCCGCTATAGGCACTCCCGAGGCGCTTATAAGATCCAGGGCTACCCTGTTCGCCGGCATGCGGAATCCTACCGACTTGCCGCTTTTGGTCTTTAAAATTATTGTCAAAGGGCCGGGCCAGAATTTATCCATCAGCAGCTTCGCTTCATTTGTAACATCGCAGCCCATAGTTTCTATCATCCTTATGTCTGATATATGGACTGTAAAAGGCTTGCCTTTGGGCCTATTCTTTACCTTATATAATCTGTCTATCGCGCGCAGATCTTGCAGGTTTGTCGCGATTCCATAAACGGTTTCCGTGGGGAATGCAACCAGGCCGCCTTTCTTTATTATTTCAGCGGCCGCGGTTATTATCTTTTTATCGGGCCTTCTAGGATCTATTTTTGCTACGTACACTTTCAACGAGCGATTTCTTTAAGATATCCAGTTTTTTTTCTATCGCCTTATCCGTAATGCCAAGGATTTCAAGCGCGAGTATCGCCGCGTTCTTGGCTCCGGTCTTTCCTATGGCAACCGTTGCCACCGGAACTCCGGAAGGCATCTGCAGCGTTGACAAAAGCGAATCTATTCCTTTTAATTCCTTAGTCTCCATCGGAACGCCTATGACAGGCAGCGTCGTGTGGCTCGCCACTATGCCCGCCAGGTGCGCTGCGCCGCCTGCGCCGGCTATGATAAGAGAGAATCCGTTTTTTCTCGCGTTCTTCGAAAATTTAGCGGTATCATCGGGCGACCTGTGAGCAGAAAGGATTTTCACTTCATGTTTCACGCCATAGTCTTTAAGAATCTTAATTGCCTCCGTCATCGTAGCTAAATCAGAATCACTGCCCATTATTATCGCTACTTTGGCTCTCTTTAGCATCGTTTCCTCCAATTTCGTTATTCGTTTATCGTTGTTCGTTTTTCGTAAAAACTTTACGAATAACGATAAACGATGAACGATAAACGAAATACGCAACTCAGTTTTTTATCGCTTTATAACCGATATCGTGACGATAATGCATCTTGTCAAAACGTATCTTTCCGACAGCATTATAACAATTATCTATGGCGTTCTTTATGTTTGACCCGAGTGCGGTAACGTTCAGAACCCTGCCTCCGGTCGTAATGAATGTACTTTTCCCATCAGTCGACCGCTTCCCGGCCTTTGTGCCCGCATGAAAAACCAACACATCTTTCAACACGCTTGTGGAATCAATACCTCTGATCTCCAGGCCTTTTTCATAATCGCCCGGGTAACCGCCTGATGCCATAACAACTGAGACACATGGCCTCGGGTCCCACTCAAGGCGATAATTTTCCAATTTTCCGTCAATGGCACTCTCCATCAATTCAACTAGGTCGCTTTTAAGCCGCGGCATTATAACCTGTGTTTCCGGATCCCCGAATCTCGCGTTGAACTCAAGCACCTTGGGCCCGTCTTTTGTAACCATTATACCAGCATACAGGGCGCCTTTATACGGCTTGCCGTTCTTTGCCAAAGTCTTTATTACCGGAAATATGACTTTATTCATTATCTCTTTGAATAAATTATCCGTAATTATTGGCGCAGGTGAATAAGCTCCCATACCGCCTGTATTAGGCCCTTTATCGCTGTCAAATACTCTTTTATGGTCCTGGCTGGACGCCATGGCAACAGCGTTCTTACCGTCACACACAACTATGATCGACGCTTCTTCGCCTATGAGGCAATCCTCAATAATAATTTTTTTGGCAGCATTGCCGAATATCTTCTTCACCATCATATCATTCACAGCGTCCCTGGCTTCGGCTATAGCCTTACACACAATAACGCCTTTTCCGGCGCATAGACCGTCAGCTTTAACGACTATGGGGAGTTTCGTTGTTTCGAGATATGTTAAAGCGTCGTTACTATTATTAAAGACCATAAAATCCGCCGTGGGAACATTACATCGCTTCATCAATTCCTTCGCGAATACCTTGCTCCCTTCGAGAAGAGCACAATCCTTCGATGGGCCGAATATTCTCAAACCCCGGGATTCGAACTCGTCCACTATTCCCTTAACAAGAGGGCTTTCCGGCCCTACGACAG
>JAPLMI010000155.1 GCA_026387115.1 Candidatus Omnitrophota bacterium
AAAACAATAAAAGCAAAGATACGGCGATCGTTCTCATCTTTCACTAGCATCGTATACCAGGATAACCTTTGTCACTTTTAAAGGAACGCGGCTTTGAAACCCGGAGCGTAAGTACTCAACGGTCACGTAATCGCCGGTGCCGAAGCCGGACAATTTGATATCATAGATATCCTTGACGAGCTTCGTATCCAACGAAACAGGAAAAACGATGCGTGTCTCTCCCGACACCACTGTAAGCGTAGATTTAGTTACGTCTACGCTGGCAACCTTTCCCTCAAAAATCCTTAAGTTCGGATCGTCCAGGTCTTCGAAGCCAGAGCACGGTAAAGTCATCACCGCGCACACCGTTATCATCACTGCCATCATTATAACAGCCTTTGTCACCTTCTCAAGCCTCCTTCGGCGTCTTTACCTATACCTTGTAGACCTTATCATTCGGGTGGACTTTCTGCGAAACTTTTATGCCGACCATGTCGCCGCGCTTGCCTTCGGATACGTCCGCATGTTCGATCTGCATGCTCTTTACATCTTGAGTAAAGTCAGAGGTGTGGCCCTTGATACGAATTTTGTCGCCCACCTTGAGCGCGTCGCTCAACTCTATGATCCCTACGTTCAAATGCCCGTAATAATGTGTGATCTTACCCACCTCTTTTCCTTCTTTAGCCGATGGCTTCACGCCGAAAATCTTTGACAATACGGACATAATCCCCATACCTGCCTCCTTTCTTTGGTCAGACCGCCTCGATCGTTGACGGCGGTTTCGTGGCAATATTGTAAGTAACGCTTACGACACCCGGCACTTCGTCCGTTATCCGTTTGGCAAGCCTCTCCAGCAGCTCAAACGGAAGCCTTGTCGGCTTCGCCTGCCTTGCGTCCAGGCTGTCCCACGAGCGAATTTCGACCTGCAGGCCGAACTCCCTCTTATTGTCACGCATGCCGGTAACCTTGTCTTCGTGCAGAATGGCCATATACTGAAACGCGTTTACGGACGCAAGAACCTCTTCGGTTATGGCAGTCGCAAGCCGGACGGTCTCTATCCTCTCAGGCGTCGCTTCGCCGATCACGCGCGCGGAAAGAGCCGGGCCGGGAAACGGTATTCGGGAATAGATCGATTTGGGCAGGCCCAGGGCTTCCGCAACTTTCCTAACCCCGTCTTTCCGCAGCCATACCAGCGGCTCAAGTATCTTGTAGCCGAAAGCCTTTTCGGGGTCGATGCCGAGCTGCTCAAAGACGTTGTGCTGCCGCTTGATGCCGGCAATCGTTTCGTCAATATCGGTCAATATGGTGCCCTGAAGAAGGTATTTGGCTCCTGATTTTTTTACCAGATCGCCGAATACACGTTTGTAAAATGTCTGGGTAATCGCCTCTCTCTTCTCTTCCGGATCTGTTATGCCTTTAAGCGCGCTGAAAAATTCCTTCCGCGCATCAACCACTTCAACATTCACCCCAAGATCCCCGAAGGCCTTGACGATCCGCGACGGCTCGTCCTTCCTCATCAGGCCGTTATCAATAAAATACGTCTTGAGCCTGCTGCCAAGCGCCTTATGCCCGAGCATCGTAACCGCGGAAGAGTCAACCCCGCCCGACAAAGCGTTAATGGCCAAACCATTGCCGACCGCGAGCGATATCTCTTTCGCCTTCTCTTCGATAAATTTTTTCGTATCCAAGCCTTCCGCCCTGACCTCCTGCGTCTTCATGCTTCCTCTCCTCTATTTTCTCATCGACCTTCTTTTTCGACGCCTCATCGCAAGTCTCTTCATCCTTCTCGTGTTCTTTTTTGGCATTCTCTTCTCCTCCTTATATAGGCTAATAATATACCAAAGGGCATATCATTTCAAGCATAATCTGCGATTACAGGTCACGAAGTGACACATGCTTAAAAGGATAAGATACATATGGAAATTAAAAAAAAGGCCTAGCAGTATAACTACTAGGCCTTTTTTTTAATTTAACCCGGCACTGGCCTACTCTCCCAACTAGTTGCCCAGTAAGTACCATCAGCGCTGGAGGGCTTAACTTCCGTATTCGGAATGGGAACGGGTGTGGCCCCTCCGCTCATAGCACCGGGATTTCAAATTTGGGTACAAATTTGATACTGAAGCGGCGTTAAGCAATCCGACGAATAGGAGGATTGTAGCCGCTGAAGTATCTTAATTTAATGTCCCCGCTACGAAGATCTGCCAGCCCCTGCGTTCGACGGCCGTGATACTATCATATAACTTCCTCT
>JAPLMI010000191.1 GCA_026387115.1 Candidatus Omnitrophota bacterium
TGGTTTGCGCTTGGCGGATGACGCGCTTGTCATCCCTGAAGAAGTGCCGCCGCCGCTCGGTTGTTGGGTGGTGGTCCTGCTTGCGGCGCCCGTTATCTGAGGAAGCACGGCGCTCCTGGTAATCTCTTTACTCGCCTTAGCCTCGTTTATCTTTTCCGCCGCGGATACAAGATCGGGGTGCTGCCTCTTAGCCTCTTTGACGCAGCCGATCCACGTGATCGTCTCTTCGGCCGCCCATGTTTCATTCAGGGTAAGGCATAGAAACAATAAAATTATCAGAAGCAATCCTATATATCTCATGATCCTCTCACCATCTCCATGCCGCGCCGGCGTAGACGGCCGACTCCCGCCGCGACGCAAGCGCGCGCAGGAACGCTTCTCCTCCGCCTTTGAGTATATCACGGCCCAGTTCCAATTCAACGCCTATGTCGTCATTCGTCAGGCCGCTCTTAAGCCTGAATGACACCGTGTCTCTATCAGTGAGCCTTGCGTCCGCGCCGAAAATGATTCTTCCCGTCTTCCTGTCATCGTATTGGATCTCAAAAACGAGCCCCGCGTCTTTTTTGAGATTCCACTTACCGAATAAACTGACCGTCTTTGTCATGGGCCTTACCCGGTTGGTCAGGCCTATCCCCACCTCATATTTAATATTTTCTTCTTGAAAAATTCCTGCGGATACCATAAAATCGAACAGGGAATCGGTGCCTCCGCCCAGCAGATAAGATATGCGCCCCTTTTTGCTTATATCCCAATGGCCTTTAAAAGTCAGGGTGTGCGTCCTCTTCTTCTTCGTAATGAGGTCCGCTTTTTCGTATTGATAGATGATCTCGTGGTTCTCGTTGACCTCCCACGCGCCGTTCAGTGTCAGGATATCGTATCTGCCCTTTTCTTTCTTCGCGTGAAAGGATAACCTGTTAAATTTATCCGCCTTCCATGAGCCGTCGAGATTCAATATATACGTAGACCGCGTATTTTCTTTTGCGATGGTCGTGACGGCGAATAACAGAGAGTTCGCGTTGACATCCAATACCTCGCCCTCGAGCGTTATCCGGTCGCCGAATGTCTTCCTCGCCGATTTGTCGAGGGTGAGGCGGAGGTTGTGATCGTCCGTCAATGACCATTCGCCTTTAAGCCTGATCTGGTGAGGTATCTTTTCGCCTTCCGGAAGGGGCGCTTTTACATGGTAGGAGAGGCCGCCTCCGTCAATCCTGAACCGGCCGTCCAGGACCTGCCGGAATTTTGTTAAATCGCTTCCGGCGCGGGACTCGCGAAGGATGAGCCTGTTATAAGGATCGAGTTCGTAACGCGTCTTCTGCACGGTCAGCCTTCTCTACTTCGCGAAGATCGTATAGGTCGCGATGATCATCAAAAATACGCCGAATGCCTTTCTTAAAATAAGGTTGGGAAGCCCCTCGGCCATAATGGCGCCGAGCAGGCCCCCGATAAGAAATCCCGCGCATATGAACGCGGCGGCGTAAAAACGGTCGTGGCCGCTCTGATAATATTTCATTACCGCGAGGAGCCCTATCGGAAGGAGCATGATGGCAAGGGTCGTGCCCTGCGCTTCATGCTGCGAAAGTCCCGCCAGGAAGACGAGGCCCGGGATCAGGATCGTCCCGCCGCCTATCCCGAATATGCCGGAGAGCGTCCCGGCCGTAAGCCCCAACAGAATATATAATAGTTCTTTCATATTTCCCCCTATCCGACCCGGAGCAGATTTAAACCGGTCGCGGGATCTATATCCTTCGCCGCTTTGACGCCTTTCAATTCGAACAGCACCGCCTCTATGACTAGAAATACCTTTGTCCCTTTCCGGACGCACCCGGTAAGCGTTCTGTCTTTTTTGCCCATCGCGGTATGTATGTGTATCTGAGGGCCCTTCTTATTCGCGAATATCGTCCCTACCCCTAAGACCTCCCACGCATTCTTGAACGCCGTCCAGTTGGGCTTGGGCGGGATGACGGGCTTTTTAGGTCCGGTCACGAGATCGCCTTCCCTGAGAGCGCCTAAGAATAT
>JAPLMI010000166.1 GCA_026387115.1 Candidatus Omnitrophota bacterium
GGCGTATGACTATATCTCGAAGAACAAAGAAAAAGGATATAGGATTATAATGCTGCCATATAGCGTCGGATGGACAGAGGGGCCAAGCGATATACCGTCCTTAATATCTCAGAGAGAGCGCTGGCAAAGGGTTATCAATGAAACGCTATGGCATTATAGATATATGATACTGAACCCCAGGTTCCGGAGTTTTGCGTTTATAACGCTGCCTTATTTCATATTATACGAGGTCCTGGGGGTATTTTTCGAGATCGGGAGCATCGCGATCGTGACCATTGCGTGGATTTACCGGACGCTTGACCTTAGGGTATTCTTATTATTCCTGGTCTTGATGCTATTGTCTCAGGCCGTTATATCACTTTTATCTCTGCTCGCTTTTGTCAGAATCCAGAGAATATTCAAACTGCGCTACACGGCCTATCTCATCGTCCTGACGTTTCTGGAGTTCTTCATTTACAGGTGGCTTATCTCGGTGGCCAAGATCATCGGAACATACCAATGGACGCGCGGGGTCAGGGAGTACGGCCAATACACCAGGCAAAAAAGGTAAGGAGAGGTATAATGAAAATAAGTAAATATTTATTGCCCATTGGCGAGATGCCGAGGCAGTGGTACAACATCACCGCGGATCTGCCGACACCGATGCAGCCGCCTGTTACGCCGGACGGCAAACCCATAACACCGGACATGCTGGCGCCGGTATTTCCCATGAACCTGATAGAGCAGGAGGTAAGCCGCGAGCGCTGGATCGATATCCCGGATGAGGTCCTTGAATTGCTATCTATATGGAGGCCGACGCCTCTTGTGAGGGCAACGCGCCTCGAGAAATTCCTTAAAACACCGGCTCGCATATACTATAAGGACGAGAGCGTAAGCCCTCCGGGAAGCCACAAACCGAACACGGCCGTCGCGCAGGCCTGGTACAATAAGCAATTCGGGATAAAGAAGCTGACGACCGAGACCGGCGCCGGGCAGTGGGGAAGCGCGCTGTCATTCGCCTGTAACCTGGTCGGCCTTGAATGTAAGGTATTCATGGTAAGGATAAGCTTCGACCAGAAGCCGTACCGCAAGACGATGATGCAGGTATGGGGAGGAAATTGCGTCGCAAGCCCCAGCAACGAAACCCAGGCCGGAAGAGATGTCCTGAAAAAGATGCCCGATACGCCGGGAAGCCTCGGAATCGCCATAAGCGAAGCGATCGAGGCCGCGGTTACAGATAAGTCCGGCAAGACGAGATATTCCCTGGGAAGCGTATTGAACCACGTTATTTTGCACCAGACCATAATAGGCCTGGAAGCAAAGAAGCAGCTTAAGATGGCAGGAGAAAAGAAACCGGATTTAGTAATAGGCTGCGCGGGCGGAGGATCGAATTTTGCCGGCCTTTCATTTCCGTTCGTAAACGATAAGATAAACGGCGAAAAGATAGAGTTTATCCCGGTAGAATCGTCAACGTGCCCCAAGATGACGAAGGGACCGTTCACCTACGACTTCGGCGATATCGCAAAGATGACGCCGTTATTACCGATGTTCACGCTGGGCCATTCATTCGTGCCGCCGCCGATACACGCAGGCGGACTTCGCTACCACGGCATGGCGCCTCTCGTAAGCCAGTGCATAATCGAAGGCCTGATCAAGCCGCGCGCCTACAACCAGCTCAAGTGCTATGAATCCGCCATGACATGGGCGAAGACCGAAGGCTATATATGCGCGCCCGAGACGAGCCATGCGATCGCCTGTGTAATAGAGGAAGCCAAACGAGCGAAGGACGAGGGAAAAGAAAAAGTAATACTCTTCAACTACAGCGGCCACGGGCTTCTGGACCTCGCAGGTTACAACAAATATCTCTCCGGCAAGCTCACGGATGTTACGCTGCCCGACGATGAATTGTGCGATTCCCTGAAGGCGATAAAGGATCTTCCGAAAGCGGCGATAAAGAAGACCGGTAAATGGTAAAGTGAAGATATCCGTAAAGGTAAAACCTAATTCAAAAGAATCGAGCGTTGAAGTCGCCCCAAACAACGAATATATCCTTAGGGTCAAGGAAAAAGCCATCGACGGCAGGGCGAACGCCGCTGCGGTGAAATTACTCAGCGAATATTTAGGAATACCAAAATCCAGAATAGCGATCATTAAGGGGCATGCGGCCAGAAATAAAGTTATTAAGATTTTTCTTGACAATAACCCCGACCGTGGTAAAATTAAATGAGTCAGTTACATTGACTATGATTTAATAATACAGGACAAGGACGTCCGCCAGGAAGAACGGCGAGACGTCTTTTTGTTTTATGAAGATACTATCCAAAAAAACCTTATGCGATAGCGGCGGCACAAAGGTCACTGAGATGTGGGTATCCGCGCCGGACATCTCCCGCAAGACAAAGCCCGGCCAGTTCGTCGTCCTCATGGTAAATGAAAAGGGCGAGCGGATACCGCTGACTATAGTAGAGAAAGATCCGTCTCGGTGATCAATTAGACTTATATTTCAGGAAGCGGGATTAACAACTAAGCTTATGGGTAAATTGAACACGGGCGATTCGCTATACGCGCTGGTAGGCCCTCTTGGCCACGCGACCGAGATCAAAAAATACGGAAAAGTCATTCTTATAGGCGGCGGCGTAGGTATCGCGGAGATATATCCTGTGACAAAGGCACTGAAAGAAGCCGGCAATCACATAACAACCATACTGGGCGCCAGGACCAAAGACCTGTTGATCCTGGAAAAAGAGCTGAAGGCCGTATCCGACGAATTCCACACAACCACCGACGACGGCTCTTACGGCAAAAAAGGCTTCGTCACAGATGTTTTACAAGAACTATTAAACCATGGACCATCGACTGTGGACTATGGACTAATCTACGCCGTAGGCCCCATACCCATGATGAAGAATGTCGCTTCCGCGACCAGGGATTCCAAGATAAAAACGATCGTATCTCTGAACACGCTCATGGTCGACGCGACGGGCATGTGCGGATGTTGTAGGGTGACGATCGGAGGGGTTGTGAAATTCTCCTGCGTCGATGGGCCGGAATTCGACGCGAGCCTTATTGACTGGGATGAGCTGGTAAAAAGAAACAGGATTTACGAGTCAAAAGAGAAGCATATCTGTAACTTAACCAAATCTTGACCTCGGAGGTCGACCTCCGAGGTCAAGGAGGTTCTGGATGAAGAAAGAGGCGGTAAGGGCAAGGGAACTTGAAGTAAAATTGCGGGTTGACTCGTTTGACGAGGTCGTTTTGGGCTATAATGAGAACGAGACCCTCAAAGAGGCCGAACGCTGCCTCCAGTGCAAAAATCCCGCATGCATAGCCGGTTGCCCTGTCGGCATAGACATAAAGACCTTCATATATAAGGTAGTGAAGAAAGATTACGAGGGCGCGTATTTCACCATCAGGGAGACGAACGACTTCCCATCGATATGCGGAAGGGTTTGCCCGGCCGAGTACCAATGCCGCAAGACATGCGTCCTTACAAAGAAAGGCTCGCCGTTCTCATCTCCCGATGCGATAAACATCCATTTCCTGGAAAGGTTCGTCGGTGATTACGGCATGACCCACAACCTGGAGGTCCCCGTAAAGAAAGATGAAAGGCTTACGAAATTTAAAGTGGCCGTGGTAGGCTCCGGGCCCGCGGGACTTGCCTCGGCCGGTGAATTGGCCAGGCTCGGCATATCGGTAACGGTCTTCGAGGGCCTCCACAAGTCCGGGGGAGTGCTACGTTACGGCATACCTCCTTTCAGAATGCCTAGGAATATCCTCGACTTCGAGATCGATTATCTGAAGAAGAAGGGCGTGAAGATTATGCCCAATTACCTGATAGGCGCGGTGAGATCGCTGGATGAGCTTTTCAAGGAAGGCTACTCCGCGATATTCCTGGGGATGGGCGCAGGGATACCGGCCTTCCTAGGAATAAAAGGCGAAAACTACTGCAATATATATTCAGCGAATGAATTTCTTACGCGGGTCAACCTCATGTCAGCATATAAATTTCCTGAATTTCACACCCCTGTAAATATAGGAGAGCATGTTATAATTATAGGCGGGGGAAATACGGCAATGGATGCCGCGCGTTCTGCGCTCAGGTTGCAAAAGATAAATAAAATGAAACCTGATACCACTATTCTATACAGGCGCACAGAAGTCGAAATGCCCGCACGGAGACTTGAGATAGAACACGCCGAAGAGGAAGGGGTAAATTTTAAATTCCTTGTGAAGCCGGAGGAGTTCATCGGCGGCGATAACGGCTTCGTAAAAAAGATGAGGTGCCTTGAATGTAAATTGGGCGAGCCCGACAATTCGGGAAGGAGAAGGCCTGTAGAGATCCCGGGAAGCGATTTTGAGCTTACGTGCGACATGGCCGTGATCGCCGTCGGATTAAAGGCGAACCAGCTTCTTCTAAAAGTGACGCCCGAGTTAAAGACCGATAAGTACGGGGATGTGACCGTAAATCCCGACACGATGGAGACGTCGATCGCGGGCGTATTCGCGGGGGGAGATATAGTAGGCGGTGAGGGAACCGTCATCGAGGCCATGGGTATGGCCAAGAAAGCCTCAAAGGCGATTCTGGACTATCTTTTGAAACAATGACGTTTCGGAAGCTTTTTCAGAGCTAAAAAAACGAGGAGGGAAGTATGTCGAAGAAGATAGAAGAATTTATGGCAAAGGTGGTTGCAAAAAATCCCGGCGAGCCGGAATTCCACCAGGCGGT
>JAPLMI010000082.1 GCA_026387115.1 Candidatus Omnitrophota bacterium
CCCTTCTTCTGTTCGCAGAATACCCAGACATCTTTATATGAAAAGAGATCCTTCTTTTCGCCGGCTTCTTTCCTGATCTCGATCGCGTTGAACTTACAGACAGGTATACACGCGCCGCACAACGTGCATTTGGCCATATCGATAACGGCCTTCTTGTTCGCCATGTGTATGGCGCCGAACGGGCATGCCTTCACGCATAGCGTGCAACCCACGCATTTATCGAGCAGGATCGTTATTGAATTATTATCGCTCATATGACTATGTCTTTTAAAAGCTCAACGAGCTCCGCCGCGACGTCCGCGGTATCGCCTTTAAGCATCTCCCCGCCCTTTCTAGTCGGCGGAGTGAATATCTTTACAACGCGCGTCGGCGAGCCATCGAGGCCGATCGACTTAGGGTCGGCTTTTATATCCTCAGCCGTCCACTTGGCGATCTTCGCCGATTTTGCCCTCATCATCCCTTTTAACGAAGGAAGCCTGGGCGTATTTATTTCTTTCACGACGGTGAAAAGGCACGGTATCGGCGTCTCGACGACGTCGTAACCTTCTTCGGTCATGCGCTCGACCTTGGCCTTGTTATCTTTTATCTCTTCGATCTTCTTGACATAGGTAACCTGGGGTATGTCGAGGTGTGTTGAAATGCCGGGGCCGACCTGGGCGGTATCGCCGTCCGAGGCCTGCTTGCCGCACAATATCATGTCGAATGCGCCGATCTTTCTTATCGCGGACGACAGCGTGTAGCTCGTCGCCCACGTATCGGAGCCTGCGAATTTACGGTCGCTCACAAGGATCGCCTCATCGCAACCCAGGGATATCGCCTCTTTCAGCGCGTTCTCCGCCTGCGGCGGCCCCATCGTAATGACCGTGACTTTTCCGCCGAAGCGCTCTTTCAGGCGCACAGCTTCCTCTATCGCGTAGGCGTCGAACGGATTGATGACGCTCTCAACTCCGTCGCGGATAAGCGTATTCGTGACAGGGTCGATCTTGACGTCGGTGGTGTTGGGGACCTGCTTGATGCAGACGATTATATGCATCTAACTATTCTTCTCTCAGGCTTTCTTTGATGAGATTCGCGGCGATGACATTGCGCTGTATCTGGTTCGTTCCTTCGTAGATCTGGGTGATCTTTGCGTCGCGCATATATTTTTCGACGGGGTATTCTCTCATATATCCGTATCCGCCGAATATCTGGATCGCGTCTACGGTGACCTTCATCGCGGTGTCGCTTGCGAATAGCTTCGCCATTGCCGATTCCTTCGCTACGCTCTTCGCGCCGCTATCAACCATTCTGGCGGCCGCGTAAACTAAAGCGCGCGCTGCCTCAATTTCAGTCGCCATGTTTGCGAGCATATGCTGTATCGCCTGGAAACTTGAGATGGGCTGGCCAAACTGGACGCGCTTTCTCGCGTATTCAACGGCATGGTCAAAGGCGCCTTGCGCTATCCCCACGGCCTGCGCCGCAACTCCGGGACGAGAGCTATCGAACGTCTTCATCGCGACTATAAATCCCATCCCTTCCTTGGAGATAAGATTCGCTTTCGGGATCCTGCAATCGGTAAATATGACTTCGCGTGTTGCCGATGCCCGAATGCCGAGCTTCTTCTCTTTCTTGCCGAAGTCCATTCCCTTCGTCCCTTTTTCGACTATAAAGGCGGAGACACCCCGCGCTCCCTTAGTCTTGTCGGTCATCGCAATGACCGTATAGACTTCAGCCTCACCGGCATTGGTGATCCACTGCTTCGTTCCGTTCAGTATGTAATGACCTCCGTCTTTTTTCGCTGTCGTCTTGATAGAACCT
>JAPLMI010000202.1 GCA_026387115.1 Candidatus Omnitrophota bacterium
AATGTCGGCGTACGGGTCCCATTCCTCGACGGATGTGTTGACATAGAGGACTTTATTATCGTGGCACCATGTGAGGATATCGATACAACCTATGTTCCAGGCAAGGTCTATCACCAGCCCGCCCGGCGAGACATGCCTGGAAAGCTCCTTCGCCAGATTTAAAGGGGTGATCTTTTCGGAATAGAATTTTACGCCCTTATCGGTCCAGGGCTTCAGAGTTCTACGGTAATCTTCGAAGTCCAGTATCGTTACGAATTTAAACGGGACTTTTATGTGTTTGAAAAGTATCGGTACCGCGCACTGCGAAACGGAGCCGTATCCTATTATCAGAATTTTATTTTTGAAATCCATATGGTCTACATTTTAATCAATATCATCTTTTATGTCAAGAAAATGTAATTTTCCATTTCGCCGAAAATGTGATATACTATATCAAACAAACGAAAGGAGGAGAAAGGTGAAGAAAAATATGAAAGGTATTTTAGCGGGGATCGCGATTCTTGTAGTGGGCGGCCTGGCAATCAACAACTATTTGGCCGGTATACAAGTAAAAGGATCGGCGAAGCAGATAGCCGCGTTGAACGATCTTATTAAAGAGAAGGACGTAGTGATAAATAAGCTTATCAGCGGGAAGGATTCCAAACAGCAAGAGCTGGATATTTTAAAGAAAGAGCTGGAGAGCGTTAAAACGGATTTGAGCAACACCGTTTTAAAGATACAGGCTCAAACGCCGGCGTCGCCGTCCGCTCCGGTAAAAACTCCGGTAAAAGCTCCGGTAAAAGCACCTGTAAAGAAATAAACCGGATGAGCAGGTTTGCCGCGTCTTTGTTGCTTACTTTAATATCTATCCCCGTCTTTACCCAGTCCGCCTTTTCACAGGAAGAAGTCCAGTATAAAAAATTTAAACTGGAAAACGTCTCCTGCGATGCCGGCATGCTCTACCGCAAGACGAATGACGGCATGGAAATAGGCGTCTCGGCGATCGCGACAGGTAAGGGGGTCGAGTTCAGGAAGTGGAATGTCGCCGACATAAGGCTTTACATAGACGCCGAAAGAATAAGGCCGGATAAGAGCGGTAAATTCTATGTCAAGAAGGAGTCGTTCTTCCGCATTCCGGCGGCGGTCTTGTTTGCCGTTCTCGGCACCCAAATCGACGTCGGCGGAAGCTCCCTTGAAAAGGGGATCGCTAAGGCAGGCATGGCTGTGGGGCTGGGCCTTTTGGTTTTGCAGGCCGAGGGCGAGATAACCGGGGAAAAGCGTGTCTTCAACCTGGATAAAGACCTCGAGGATAAGATAGTCGACGGAAGAGACGCCGTTGAGATAACTGTTGAAAATGAAGATTTGCACGAGAAGCAGACGATCAGGATAGGGATCGCGAAAGCCCCTGCCGAAACGTCGAAAGAGGCCGATTTTAACAAGATGAGTAAGGGCGATCTGCAGAAATTGATCGATACGCTGGAAGGCGAGGTCGTCACGCTGGAGAAGGAGCAGGAAGCGTATCGGTACGGCATCGATGCCGAATATGATGAAATGCAGAGGAAGATCGAAAAGCGCCAGACCGAGCGCGGCATAGCATATAAGGTATGGTTTGAAAAATAACCCTTGTGTCAGGGATGCGCTGGCTTAAATTAATATATTTAAAGCTTTTCAGGATAAACGACAGTCCGCAGAAGGTAGCCATCGGCCTGGGGTTGGGCGTATTTTTCGGGATCATGCCGGGATTGGGGCCTCTTGCGGCATTATTTTTCGCTTTTCTTTTCAGGGTTAACAGGGCCGCGGCCCTGTTGGGAAGCGTTCTTACTAATACGTGGCTGAGCATACCGACGTTTGTCTTAGCCGTTAAAGCAGGTTTTCTCATAACCGGAATAAGTTACAAAAATTTCGGCAAGAATTGGCTCGGCATAGCGTCGATCATAATCGGTTATATAACCGTCTCTTTATGTGTCGGCGTATTGGCGTATCTGGCCGCGCTTATCATCATCATTTCGGGCCGCAAGTCGAAAATTATGTTATAATATATCCGCGATGGTGAAGATCACTTTCCTCGGGACCAATGGATGGTACGATACCCAAACCGGAAATACGCCCTCGGTCTTTATCGAAACGGAGACCGAATATATTATCCTGGACGCGGGTTTTGGGTTTTATAAAGCAAAAGGGCTTATAAACCCGGGAAGGCCTGTCCATCTGTTCATAAGCCACTTCCACCTCGACCACATCATAGGCCTGCACACGCTTCCTATATTCAAGCTCTCCCAGGGGATCGATATCTACACATCGCGCGGAGGCGAGAAGACGCTCGGCGCCTTGTTAAGAAGGCCCTTTTCCACGCCGACTCTCTTACTCGCGAC
>JAPLMI010000026.1 GCA_026387115.1 Candidatus Omnitrophota bacterium
GCGTCTTATGCGGAAGCTTGCCCTTTTTTCTCACCGGCACCAGGCCCGTGCCGAGTTTATAAGCGACGGCCGCGCCGAAAATAAAGCCTCTGGCCTCAACGCTCAATACGTAATCGATCTTCTCGTTTTCAAATTTATCGGCGATCGTATCGACCGCATTCCTTAGGGCGGCTTTATTCTTAAGAAGCGTCGTTATATCCTTGAATATGATCCCCTTTTTCGGAAAATCGGGTATGTCCCTGACGCAAGATTTGAGATCCATCATGATATCCTTGTTCGACCTCCGAGATCATTTCCGGTCAACCCGTCTTTAACGCGGCTTCCCTATCCTGCAGCAGCATAAATTCGCGCATCTTCTTCATCGCGGCGGATTCTATCTGGCGGACACGCTCCCTTGTTATGCCGAAATGTTTCGCCGTATCCCTTAACGTATGCGGCGCGCCGTCTTTCAGCCCGAACCTGAGAGACAATATCTTCTGTTCTCTCTTCGACATCTTTTCGAGCAGGATCTTTATCCGCTCCTGCGTCATGAAATTTGAGAGCTCGTCGACGGCCGAGATCATATTCTCGTCTTCTATTAAATCGAGGAATTCGGTCGAGCCCTCTTCGCCGACCGGCGCGTTCAAGGACGACGTGCCGGATGCCATCTTAGAAAGCTGCTTGACGCGCTTCATGGGAAGGGTCATCCGCTTCGCTATCTCGCTCAAGCGCGGCTTTCTTTTCAGGGAGTTCGTAAGGTGCTCGGTGACTTTTTTAAACCGCATCAGTAATTCTATGATGTAGACGGGCATCCTTACGGTCTTGCCCTGATTCGCTATCGCCCTCGATATGTATTGCCGTATCCACCACGCGGCGTATGTCGAGAACCTGTACCCTTTTTTCGGATTGAATTTTTCGACGGCCTTCATGAGGCCGAGGTTGCCCTCCTCGATAAGGTCCATCATCGAGACGCCGAGATGCGAATATTTCTTGGCGATATTTATTACAAGGCGAAGGTTCGACTGGATCATCCTGGCGCGGGCATGCTTATCGCCTTTTTTGATACGCTCGGCAAGATCTATCTCTTCCTCGGCCGTCAGGAGAGGAAGCTTCTTGATATCTTTCAGATACAGCCTTATCGAATCCATAAATTATTTTTTCTTCGCTTCAACCGCCGCCTGCGCCGCCGCAAGACGGGCTATCGGCACGCGGAACGGCGAACAGCTCACATAATTCATCCCGACCCGATGGCAGAATTTGACGCTGTCCGGATCGCCGCCGTGCTCGCCGCAAATCCCGACTTTCAGATCCTTGCGGGTCGCGCGGCCGCGATCGATGCCAAGCTTGATCAGTTCTCCGACGCCGTCCTGGTCTATGGTCTGGAACGGATCGCACTCCAAGATCTTGGAATTCAAATAATCCGGCAGGAAGCTTGCGATATCGTCTCTCGAGAATCCGAAAGTCATCTGTGTCAAGTCGTTCGTCCCGAACGAAAAGAATTCGGCGGTTTCGGCTATTTTTCCGGCTTCGAGCGCCGCGCGCGGAATCTCTATCATCGTCCCGTACATGTACGGTATCTTTTTCACGCCGAATTTGGCCGAGACCTCTTTATCCACTTTCTCGACGATCGCCTTCTGGTTATCCAATTCGGATTTAGCGCAGGTGACCGGGATCATTATCTCCGGCAGCGCCTTCTTACCCTCTTTGATCAGCTCCACGGACGCTTCGAGGATGGCCCGGACCTGCATCTCTGTTATCTCGGGATATGTTATTCCGAGCCTGACGCCGCGATGGCCGAGCATCGGGTTGTTTTCGCGTAAACTATCCGCGCGCTTGTGCAGCTCGCCCATATCTACGCCCAGCTCTTTGGCGAGCGCCTCAAGCTTTTCCTCGCTGTGCGGGACGAATTCATGCAGAGGCGGATCGAGAAGCCGTATAGTTACCGGATATCCCTTCATCGCTTCGACAGTCGCTTTTATATCGCTCTTAACGTATACGAATAATTCGTCAAGCGCCTTGCGCCGCTCGGCCTCGGTCTTCGACATGATCATCTTGCGCAGCAAAAACAGCGGTTTGTCGCTGCCCTCGCCGTAGAACATGTGCTCTGTGCGGAAGAGCCCTATCCCTTCCGCGCCGAACTTCATCGCCTGCGCGGCATCTTTCGGGGTATCCGCGTTGGTCCTGACCTTCATGACACGCGCCTTGTCGACCAGCTTCATCAATTCAGTATAGGATTTATTCTGGTCAATATTTACGTCAACCAGAGGAACTTTGCCGTTATAGACGAGGCCCTTCGTCCCGTTCAGGCTTATCCACTCGCCTTCCTTTATTACAGCCCCCTTCTTCGTCTCGAACGATTTGCCGTCGCCGCCCACCTCGATATCGGCGCACCCGACGATGCAGCATTTGCCCCAGCCGCGGGCGACCAGCGCCGCGTGGCTCGTCATGCCGCCTTTAGAGGTAATGATGGCCTGGGCCTTGTGCATGCCGTCGACGTCTTCAGGAGACGTCTCTTCGCGGACAAGTATGACTTTCTCGCCGCGCGCCGCCCATTCACCGGCATCCTTGGACGTAAAGACGGCTCTGCCGATAGCGCCGCCGGG
>JAPLMI010000079.1 GCA_026387115.1 Candidatus Omnitrophota bacterium
CTCCGTCTTTTTTCGCTGTCGTCTTGATAGAACCTGCGTCGGAGCCGGCCTCGGCCTCTGTTATGCAGAATGCCGCGAGCCTTTTACCTTTCGCTATATCGGGGAGGATCCTCTTCTTCTGCTCCTCGTTCCCATAGAGCAAAATCGGAAACGTCCCAAGGCCTGTGCCGGCAAAACTGAGCGCTATGCCGCCGCACGCCCTCGAAAGCTCTTCGGCGACGAGGCACATATCCATTACGCCGCCGCCTAAACCGCCGTACGCCTCGGGTATATATACGCCGAATAGGTCGCTATCGGCCAATACCTTTACTATCTCCCATGCGAATTCCTCTTCTTCGTCATATTTGGCCGCTACGGGTTTTATCTTTTCCCGCGCGATCTTACGCGCCAGGTCCCTCACCATGATCTGTTGTTCGGTCAATAGGTAGTCCATATGTCACTCCTTCTTGATAAAGTTAACGAAAAAACCTAAAAACGAAAAAACCTAAAAACATTGAAGTTGTTTTTTGGTTTTTTAGTTTTTCCGTTTTTTGGTTTCTACAAGAATTTCTTCACGACGAGCGTCGCGTTGTGGCCGCCGAAACCGAGCGCGTTCGACATCGCCACATTGACCTTTGCCTCGCGCGGTTTATTGGGAACATAATCAAGATCGCAGTCCGGATCCGGTATTTCGTAATTGATGGTCGGAGGGATTATTCCTTCCTTCATGCATAACGCCGTCGCTATCAGCTCCACGCCGCCCGCCGCTCCCAAAAGGTGGCCCGTAACGGATTTTGTCGAGCTTATTGCGACTTTTTTTGCGTAATCGCCAAAGACCTTCTTTATGGCGAGCGTCTCGATCTTGTCGTTATATAATGTAGAGGTGCCGTGCGCGTTGATGTAATCAATTTCTTTCGGCTTGATCCCGGCATCCTTAAGCGACGCCGCCATGCACCTCATGCCGCCGTCGCCTTCAGGGTCCGGCGCGGTCATGTGGTAAGCGTCCCCGCTCATCCCGTAACCCACGAGTTCACAGTAGACCCTGGCGCCCCTCTTAACGGCGTGCTTAGCTTCCTCTAATATGACTACGCCTGCGCCTTCGCCCATGATAAACCCGTCCCTATTCTTATCGAAGGGCCTGCAGGCCTTTTCAGGCCGGTCGTTATAAGAGGTCGACAGCGCCTTGAGCGCGCAAAATCCGCCGAACCCCATATGCGTGATCGCCGCCTCAGAGCCGCCGGTTACCGCCATGTCAGCCTCACCTCTCTGTATGATCCTGAACGCGTCCCCTATAGCGTGATTCGCGGAGGCGCATGCGGTGGCAATGGCGGAGTTAGGCCCTTTCAGGCCGAGCGTTATCGAAACCTGGCCGGCAGCCATATTCACTATCAGCATCGGGATTAAAAATGGCGAGATCCTGTCAGGCCCTTTTTCGGGGCCGAGGGCTATATACTGCTTGTGTTCGGCCTCAACTGTATGGAGGCCGCCTATGCCGGATCCGATCAGGACGCCAATCCTGGTCCTGTCTTCCCTGTCAAGGTCAAGCCCGGAATCGATTACAGCCATCTTGGAGGAGACTACAGCGAACTGGACAAACCGGTCCATCCGCTTCATATCTTTCGGAGATAGATAATGGGATGGGTCGAAATTCCTTACTTCGGCTGCTATTTTGGATGTGAAGTGCGTGGGATCAAAACAGGTCAGGCGCTTTACGCCGCTCTTACCCTCTAAAAGATTTTTCCAGAATTCTTCTATCGTGCTGCCAATCGGAGATACAACGCCAAGACCCGTTACAACGACTCTTCTATTTTTGGACATTGTAGACGGGTCTATTTACCGCCAGCCTTCTCTTCGATGTATCTCAGGGCATCTCCTACGGTGGCGAGCTTCTCGGCTTCTTCGTCCGGTATCTCCACGCCGAACTCTTCCTCAAGCGCCATCACAAGCTCTACCGTATCAAGCGAATCTGCCCCTAAATCATCGACAAATTTCGCGTTATCGGTCACTTCCTCTTTCTTCACCCCAAGCTGGTCCGCTATAATTTGCCTGATCTTGTCCTGAGATACGTCCATTTTCCCTCCTTCTTAATAGTTACGATAATTACATCACCATCCCGCCATCGACCTGCACAACCTGTCCTGTTATATAGGCCGAATCGTCACTGACTAAAAATAACGCGAGATTCGCCACATCTGTGACCGTCCCGAACTTCGCAAGCGGAACGTACTTCAGCATCTCGCCCCTGACTTCATCAGATAATTTCGCGGTCATATCGGTCTGGATAAAACCGGGGGCTATGGCGTTCGCCCTTACATTGCGCGACGCGAGCTCCTTCGCGACCGTCTTTGTCAATGCTATCAGGCCGCCCTTCGAAGCGGCGTAATTGGCCTGGCCGGCATTACCCGTTATACCTATTATAGAGGCCATATTGACGATCCTTCCGTCACGCTGCTTCATCATGATCTTCGATACGGCCTTGGTGCAGTTGAAAGCACCCTTCAGGTTAACGGCCAGGACCAGGTCCCAGTCAGCTTCCGGCATCCTGACCAATAACCCGTCCCTGGTAATGCCTGCATTGTTAACAAGTATATCTATTTTCTTAAATTTGTCAAGCGTTTTTTGGACAAATGCCTCGACCTGGGCAGGCTTCGTAACATCTACCGCGCCCGTCACCGCGCCGCGGCCGAGCGCCTCGATTTCTTTGGCGGTTTCGGCAAGCGTTTCGGCATTGACGTCGCATATCGCGATGTCGGCGCCTTCTCTGACAAACAGGAGAGCTATCTCCCTTCCTATTCCTCTCGCGCCGCCTGTGACTATCGCAACCTTACCTTTGAGCTTCATAACAGTCCTTCACGCGTTTTCAGCCATTGTAGTCATATCTTCGCCGCTGTCAAGAAATTTTTACCGGCAGAAGGTTACGCCATTTATCAGAAAATATTTTGCAGTTCTTCTTCAGGAGGCCGTAATCGTCTTTGACGAACTGCCTGTATTCGCCAAGGCGTCTCGTCATGCCTCCGTTACCTATGTGCATAGCCGCGACCTTAACGACGACGTTCCTGTAACCCGCCGAGATACTCTGCATTGATATATCGAGGTCATAACAGTGCATATAACCGAATGTTTCGTCAAACCCCTTCGACTTTTCAAAGAATCGTCTCGCTATCACTAAACATAGCCCGTCGATCACCGCGACATCGGCAACCTCTTCGGACATCGGCGCATTCAAGTCCTCAGCCCTGAGATTATGCTTAAGCGATGCCTCGTTCACGCATCCCGTATCGTATATCTCTTTCCTCCCCGCCAGGCCCGCTATACCTATCGCGGGATCATGCTCCATAACCGATACGATCTTTTCCAACCATCCGCCTTCCAGTATCAGAAGATCATTGTGCATGACGCATATGTAATCGTATTTCGCGC
>JAPLMI010000032.1 GCA_026387115.1 Candidatus Omnitrophota bacterium
ATCAAGCCCCAGAAGGACCTTTATCTCCCCGACTTCCATTATCTCTCTTTCCAATAACTTCTCCGCCAATGTCTTCAGCTTGTCCTTATGTCTTTCGAGCTCGTCTTTCGCGCGTTTATAGCAATCGTCGATTATCTTGCGGACTTCCTGGTCTATCAACAGGGCCGTTTGGTCGCTATAGTTGCGTTCTTCGATGAGATCCCGGCCAAGAAACACCTGCTCTTCCCTGTGGCCGAACGTGAGGTGGCCCATTTTTTCGCTCATGCCGAAGCGCGTCACCATCTTGCGCGCAAGCGCCGTGGAGATTTCAAGGTCATTTTGCGCGCCGGTTGATAATTCGTTAAATGTTATCTCTTCGCTCACCCTGCCGCCGAGAAGTCCGGTAATCCTTCCGAGCAGCTCTTCTTTCGTAACTATATATCTGTCTTCCAGCGGCAGCCGAATGGTATAGCCGAGCGCCATTCCGCGCGGCAGTACCGAAACTTTGTGCAGGGGGTCAGCGCCGTTACTTTTGACTTCCTTTCAGGGCCCGCCATTACCCGCTCCATCGACTCCTGCAATTCCTCCATCGTAACGGATTCCTTGCTGCGCCTCGCGGCCAAAAGCGCCGCTTCGTTCACGAGATTCGCGAGGTCCGCTCCGGAGAAACCCGGCGTTTGGCGCGCTATCGTTTTAAGATCCGCCTCTTTATGGAGCTTGACATTCTTGGCGTGGACTTTCAGTATCGCCTCTCTGCCATTAAGGTCCGGCATGTCGATCACGATCTGCCTGTCGAATCTCCCCGGGCGTAAAAGAGCCGGGTCAAGAACGTCGGGCCTATTCGTAGCGGCGATCAGGATTACCCCTTCCTGGGTGTTGAACCCGTCCATCTCGACAAGGAGCGCGTTCAGCGTCTGTTCCCTCTCGTCATGCCCGCCGCCTATGCCGGCAAAACGCTGCCTTCCGACGGCGTCGATCTCGTCGATAAATATGATCGCGCCGTGGCCGGATGTTTTTGCGGATTTCTTCGCCTGTTCAAAAAGATCGCGCACCCTGGAGGCGCCGACGCCGACAAACATCTCCACGAAGTCCGAACCGGATATCGACAGGAATGGTACGTTCGCCTCGCCGGCGACCGCTTTGGCAAGAAGCGTCTTTCCCGTTCCCGGGGGCCCCATCAATAAAACGCCCTTCGGAATTTTCCCGCCGAGTCTCTGGAATTTCTTCGGGTCCTTCAAAAATTCGATTATTTCTTTAAGCTCTTCTTTCGCCTCGTCTACACCGGCAACATTCTCGAACGTTATTTTCAAGGCCTGGCCTGATGCCAGGACAGCTTTCGATTTACCAAAAGACCAGACCCTGCCCGCGCCCCCACCCGGCGACCTGTAGGCGAACATCCACAGAAATAGTATGAAGAGGACCATCGGCCCAAGCGAATAAAAAAGATTCATCCATAAGGTCTTCGGCGGCCTTATATCAAAGTTCGGAATATTTTCCCGCAAAAGCCTCACAAGGTCCTGGTCGTTTTCCGGGATATTCACCATGAATTTCGTGCCGTCGGCAAGCTCGCCCTTTATAAGATTATCGGTCTTGATGCAGGATTTTATCTTATTGGCTGTGGGATTTTCTTTGAGGGCCCCAAAGAACTTCGAGTAGGTTAATTCCTGGACCGGCTTCTCGATATTCTGGCCGACCGTATTGAAGACCCACATCAATCCTAGAACTATGAAGAGCCAGATCACGAAATTCGAGCCGTTCTTCGGCGGCTCGTATGTTCTCTTTGGTCGACTTTTTTTCTTATCCATTAAAGTTTACGCTCCTTTTTACAATACAGGGGTTGTATTTTAGCAAAATAATACCGATAAGACAAGCTTATATTCTGGAGAAGGTGAGGGCCTTATCTGTTCTCGTAACGCGCACACCGCCCGGCAGGTGGACGGAACTCCCTTTACCTTTACGCCTCACAAGAGCCTCCATCTCTTTCCAATGCCTGAATGACAGCTTCTTTACCAGCCCGCCCGATTTATCGAGCATATCCCGCAATATCTCTTTCTGGATAGCCCTGGGCTGAATAATGATATCTTTAAGGTCGACCTCGGCCGTTTTTTCTGTTAAGCCCGTCCTCGCAATCCCCGCCTTTGATTTCTCGGTTGTGATAAATTCGAGGTCCTCTCTCAGATGTTCGGCCAGACTGAAGAGCGACCTTTTGAGCCGCGGATTATATTTTTCAAGAAAAGGGACAACCTCTCTTCTTACGACATTCCTGAAATATTTATCCTCCAGGTTCGTCCTGTCTATCCTGTAAGGGATGCCGGCGTCGTGCAGACAGCGCAGGATTTCGATCTTTTCCAGCTCCGCGAGCGGCCTTATGATCCTTAAACCTTCCCAATTTCTGGCCGGGGATATGCCGACGATCCCTTTAAGGGAGGAGCCTTTTATAAAGCGCATGAGCATCGTCTCTGCCTGGTCGTCAAGCGTGTGGCCTGTAGCGACTACGGTTGCGGAAGCAATTCTTGCGGCTTCTTTGAAAAATTTATACCTCTCGTCCCGCGCGGCTTCCTCCATTGAAAATTCTTTGGGCTTCGAGTCTTTTAAGCCTATCCTTTTATGGACGAATTTTAATCCGAGCTCCCGGGCGATCCCTTTTACAAATAACGAATCTTCTTCGGATTCCTCATCTCTTATGCCATGGTCTAAATTACAGACGGTTATCTCTCTTATTTTAAGTTTTCTCTTTAACTTATTTAAGGCATGCAGCATAAAGACGGAGTCCGGCCCGCCCGATACTGCCGCCAGAATCGTCTCTCCCGGCTTAAGCATCTCGTAATTCCTTATCGTCTTCAAGGCTCTCTCTATCAGGACTTCGCGCATAGTCTTAATCCATCGTTACTTCCAGGGCAACGTCGAAATTGTTTACGAATTCGGGGTCGGCTGTAAGCTCAGGCGCCTTGAACTGGCTGTCGTGGGCGCCCTGGCGGATCTTCTTTGCCCGGTACTTTTCAAAACTGCCTTTATTTAAAATCTTTAGAACGGGCGAATTCAAAATTTGCGCCTGCCTGGCATAATCGTATTCCCTGTTTTGATTTCGCAGCTCGTTGTCTATCGAGATAAGAAGTTCCTTGCCGGAAACCGGGGGCCTCGCGTCGTCAAATTCAATAAGAAATACGTACCGCGGCGGCATGTCCCACTGCACGGCCGTTGAAAATAGCGCCAGTGACAGGTTATATTTTTCGACCACACTATTGATGGCCGCATTGACCTGGGATTCGTAAAGTTTCTCCCCCGCCAGGCTCGTGGCATTGTGGCCTTTCTGCAAAAATTCTATCACAGGGGTTTTATTGAAGAATCCGTCTACGATGATCACGTCATCTATGTTGTAACGGTACAACCCGCCCGGGGTGGTCACAACCAGAAGATACTCCCTGCCCTTTTCAAGTTGATCGCATAAAAGAACCCTCTTGTCAGGTTTATCCATATCCTCGCGCGGAATGAATTCGTAAAAGTTCGTCTTTATCGCCAGCACGCCTCCCGCGCCTTCATCGCTGGTGGGAATGGAGCTGCGCGTTTCCGTGGAAAGGCATCCCATATCCCTCGTCGGAACGTCGCCGAAGTATTGGGGCAGTTCTTTAAGATATAATTTTACGGTCCCGCCCTTCCAGCATTCGATGAGCTCTAGATTCGACCAGAAGTATTTCGGCAGAAGCTCGTCTTTAGCTTCCAATATGCTCTTCAATTCTTTCGCCCTGTCCGGATTGGGCCTGAACCGGCCTTCGAGAGCCTTTCTTGTCTTGGCGGGAACATTCAAACTCCTATTGAGCGTGCCCTTGCCGATATCGTCAATAATGTCATTTTGCCAGGCCTTGATCTTCTGGCATAAGATTATGAGCGTGCTTGGATTGAGCGTCGCGACCGTCGTGATATTCTTTTCTTCAAGCCCTATTCTGAGTATGCAGTAGTATCTGGTCTCGAAATCCTCAATATCATAAACTTCTTTGGGAAGAACGTAGATATGCTTTATCGCGAACGGCAGATTTTTATACGCGTGGCCGGTCTCCGCGCCGAATATGAGGCCCGACTCGGTAACACCCTCTTTCTCCGGGCTTATTATCGCCAGGACCTTGCCGTCCGTTATTCCGGGATGGTCTCGCGTGATATAATACGTCCACAACCCCATCAGCGCGGCTTTTCGCTTTTGAGAAAATTTTGTAACGGGGATCAGCTTGGGCTTGTTCGTCGTCCCGCTCGTGGCGCCGAAAAAGATGGGGTGATCGACTGTAAGTATGTTCTGTTCGCCCCTCGCCATCCTGCTGATATAGGGGCGCAGTGTCTCGCAAACGGCCAAAGGCACAAGCCTCTGATAATCGCTTATGGAGCGGACTTTTGAGAAATTGTAAAGCCTGCCGTATTCCGTATTCTTATTGCGGTAAACGTACTCTAACAGTACCTTCTTCTGAAACTTGAGCGGATCTCTCGTGGATATTTCGAATGCCTTTGCCCTGAAGGCCAAGCACTTAAGGGCAAGACGCGCGATATTCATCTATGCGGACCGATCTCTTGACTACTTCAGTAAATTTTTTACGCCCTTTGGCAATTTATCCGTTTTTCTGACGAACGCCACTCCGACATCGTAAAGCCCGTTATCGGATTCTTCTATGCGCACCACCTTGCCAATCATTCTGTTTTCGACCATGAGCGCGCGTTTTTCGATCTCCTGACAGATACGGCTCGTCCTGTAGTCAAGGTCGAGCACGAGTATGCTCGATATCTCCGGCAGGAAACTCGACGTAAATAGAACGCCTGAAACGCTCAGGTTTTTCGATACGGCGTCGACAAGCTTCGATGATAGGCTCTTGCCGCCCGCGGGATTCAGCACCTTATACTGAACCGGCGCCTCATGCTGATACCTGAAAAACTCCCTTTTCTCTTTCCCCGCGTAATTCTCTGCCATACTTCCCCCTCTTTCTGCCAATTTTGCGATAGCAAAATTGATCCTGAGGATGCGACGAACAGGAGCATCCGAAGGACCTTTAGCATCCGAAGCACTTTTGCTGCGTAAATTGATATAGGTCCTTCGTCGGCCTACTCTCTAACTCCAGCCTCCTCAGGATCAAATTTGCCTTAATTAATCTCTGGCAAATTTGGTAGCGGGGACTGGATTTGAACCAGTGACACGCCGGGTATGAGCCGACTGCTCTGCCAGACTGAGCTACCCCGCCATGTAACCCTTCGGGTTACAGATAGTTGTATCAAAACCTCCGAAATCGAAAATCTCACCGAGCAGTTATCACGCCCCAACTATTCGACGAGAACATTAATCTGTTTCAAATTCGTGCCGATTATATCACAAATTACTACTGTTAGCAACCCTGTAATGCCGAACCGTTATGGAGAAGATGTTAGAGGGTGTTTTTAATGAATATATTTTGTGGCATGAATGGGAACGGCAATCACGTCC
>JAPLMI010000041.1 GCA_026387115.1 Candidatus Omnitrophota bacterium
CGAACTTCGCGTAGCCGGCGTTTACCCCGCGCTTATGTTCCTGGTATAACTGGGAAAGGCATGTGGCGAGTTTTCCGCTGTTAGGGCCCGGGGCCGTGACTATGATGATCGGTTTACGCGTCTCGATGTAGTCGTTCTTGCCGAAACCCTGCTCGCTTACCACATGATCGATATTTGTGGAATATCCTTCGATCGGGTAATGGATGTATACCTTTACGCCGCGCCGCTCAAGCTTATTTCTGAACATAATTGCCGATGGCTGGTTATTGAAGCGCGTGATGACGACGGACGATATGTCGAGCCCCCATTTTCTTAAGTCATCGATCAGTTTAAACGTCGCGGCGTCGTAAGTTATCCCGAAGTCGCCGCGCACCCTCCCCTTTTCTATATCGCCGGCATAAATGGAAAGCACTATTTCTATCTTATCTTTCAGCGATTGGAGGAGCCTGATCTTGACGTTTGGGTCGTAGCCCGGGAGGACCCTCGCGGCGTGGTAATCGAAACAGAGTTTTCCGCCGAATTCCAGGTAGAGTTTGTTATCAAATTTTTTGACACGGTCGATGATCGCAGTCGTCTGCTCTTTCAGGTACTTATCGTTGTCGAATCCTGTCGGCGTCATCATTTTCCGCTTATCACTTCCTGCCCTTTATCTGAATCTTGAAGTCGTCATTCGCCTTCTTGAATACGGCGGAATTTTCCCGCCATCCTTTATATTCGGGATATGAATCCGCCCATTGCTCGAAAATGGCCCATCTCAGTTTTGCGACCACCACCTGTTCTTCGGAAAGCCCTATCTTATTGCTCTTTCTGTCCTGAATGGTGCGCAGGCGCGCCTTCCCTTTATAGTTCGCGATAGGCTTAATGCTGCCGGTTAAGATGTTGTATTTGGAAGGAATTTTTATTCCCGCGATCTCATAATTGACGGTTCTTATAAAAACGAATCTGTAGAAGATGTACAGGCCCGCGATAGCGGCAATCAAGATAATGGCGATTTTTAATTTATTATTCACCCCTGCCTCCGTTCTTTAGTTGGCCTATCAATTCTATCATCTTTTCATAGCTGTTGACAAGAGATACTTTTTCGCGTATCCTCGATGCCTTTGGAAAACCCCTCAAGTACCATAGCATAACTTTTCGCATGTGGCCTGCCTTACCCGACGGGGTCGATTCCTTGAATCTTTCCATGTAAGCGAGATGTTTTTTTAAAACATTTTTTTTGGTTTCAAAGTCTATTAAAGGATCAAGCCTTCCATTGAATAAAAAATCTTCAATCTGCTTGATGATCCAGGGATTGCCCAGGGCGCCTCTCGCGACCAATATTCCGTCACAGCCGGTTTCGTCAAGCATTTTCTTGGCTAGCGTTAGTGAAAAAATATTTCCGCTGCCGAAGACGGGAATATTTACCGATTCCTTTACGGCCTTTATCGCGCGGTAGTCGACTTCACCCATATATCCCTGAAGCCTTGTCCTGCCATGGACGAACAGGGCCTTGGCCCCGCTCTTTTCGCAATTCTTTGCGAGGCCTGCGATACCTTTAATATCCGGCTCATCGTAACCAGTCCTGATCTTGACTGTTACCGGGACCGGAAGGGCCGCTGTCAGGGTTTTCAATATTCCGCATAGCTCCTGCGGGTCTTTCAAAAGGTAGGAGCCGGCGCGCTTCTTTATGACCTTCTTTGCCGGGCAGGCGGCATTTATATCCAGAAACGAGACCTTCACTATGCTCAAAATTTCTTTTGCGCCGCGCAGCATGGCGTCCGGATTACGGCCCAATAATTGCGCCGCGATAGGCGCGTCTTCTTCGGTGGTCCGCAGGATCGAGCGCACCTTCCGCTTCGGGCCGTATGTTATGGAATTGCAGTCTACCATTTCGAAGAAGCAGAATTTGGCGCCGTGTTCTCTTGCGATAAGCCTGAAGGAGAGGTCCGAGCACCCGGCCATCGGGGCCAGGAATATTTTCGTGGGTATTGTAGTTGATCCTATCTTAACCATTATCTATAGTTCACGAAGCTCAAAGCGAGAGGAAAATCGATAGTCCTTATATGATGGATAACTGACTGC
>JAPLMI010000128.1 GCA_026387115.1 Candidatus Omnitrophota bacterium
TATTGACGATGGTTCGGTCGACGACTCAGCGGGAATCGTCGAGCGAGAATTTCCTTCGGTCCGGCTTGTCAGGACGAAAAACCAGGGGCCCAGCAAGGCCAGGAACCTCGGGACGAAGCTTTCGAGCGGCCGATTTCTGCAATATCTGGATGCCGATGATATGCTCCTGCCCGGAAAGTTGAAAGTTCAATCGGAGGCGCTTAAACAATCGGGAGCCGACGTTGCTTACGGCAGTTGGCAGAAATTAATAGAAACAGCCGGCCATGTATTTATAAAAGGAGAAGAAATCAACCGGTCTTTCAGTAATCCAGAAATAGAGCTATTCACAGGAGATTCCTGGTGCACGCTGGGCGCATATCTATTTAAACGTGAAATAGTAAAAAAAATCGGCGGATGGAATGAAAGGCTCCCGTATATACAGGATGCCAGATTTGCCCTGGATTGTGCTCTGCACGGAGCCCGGTTTGTGCGCTGTCCGGGACTGATGGCGTATTATCGCATACGACGATCGGATTCAATTTCTACTCGTAATCCCGTCGAACATACCAGGGATTGTTTCAGAAATGCTTTCGAAATAGAAGAATGGTGGCGAAGGCATGGCGGCATAAACGAAGACCGCAAGGCGGCGTTATTGAAAGCTTACGGGTACGTGTCCAGAGCGGCTTTTAGAGATGACAAGGGCACCTTCAATTTGGTATATGGGCATATCAAAAGACTCGGCCCGCGCTATATCCCGGATGGGCCGTTATATTTCAAATTAACGTCCAGAATATTCGGCTACCGGACAGCGGAGAATTTTTTATCGTGGTGCAGCCGGATAAAAAGTTTGTTCAAAAAAACACTGACGAATTCCTAAATATGAGTCCAAGATGATAAGCGATAAAATCGTTATAATATACGCGCAGGATTATCTTCCGGACAATGCCGCACCTAGCTATCCGCCGGAAGATCTGAACATACCGCTGGGGATACTATATCTGGGATCGCATTTAAACTCGATCGGCAGAAGAGTAAAACTCATGGATACGCGTATACATAAAAAGGGCGATTTTTTCAAGGCCTTGCAAGATGAATTGGACGACTGTTTATTAGCCGGTTTTTCAGTTACCACACCCTGCGTAAAAAACGCGCTTGAGATCTCCGATTTTATAAAGAAACTCAAGCCTTCTGTAAAAACAGTATGGGGAGGCGTCCACGCAAGCCTGTATCCGGACGCTACAGCGAGCTCAGGGCTCGTAGATTACGTTATCGTCAAGGAGGGAGAGCTGCCCTTATCCGAACTCGCAAAATACCTTCTCGGGAATAAAAAAGAAATTACCGGCATACCAAACCTTGTTTTTAAAATAGACGGCAGCATTAAAAGGAACACTGTCCAGGATAACGGCAGGTTAGGTTTTATCGGGGTGGCGGATTACGCTCTTCTTGACATGGAGAAATATGTAGAAAAGATTATCGCGCCAAACCGCAGGAGAAGGCAAGTGGAGGTGCTTACAGCGCGAGGCTGCCCCTACAGGTGCGCCTTTTGCGTGAACACCATTCTTTATGACCGCAAGTGGAGAAGCGAACCGCCCGATCTTACATTGGAGAAATTGGACAGGCTGATCGGCGATTACAAGATCGACCACGTTTTTTTCATGGACGAAGATTTTTTCTGCAACCGCAATAGGACGAAAAGCCTTATCGCCGATATAGGCAAGAGAAAAATAACCTGGGAGGCGAACTGCCGCGCGGATTATATAAAGGATGATTATCTCGATGATAATCTACTGGACTCGCTCAAGAAGAGCGGGTGCGTAAAATTAAGGTTCGGATTGGAGAGCGGAAGCCAGCGCGTATTGGATTTATTGAAGAAAGATATCACGGTGGAAGATTCGTTGAATATGGCTAAAAGATTGAGCCGATACGGCATTGTGCCAGCCGCGTCTTTTATGATGGGGCTCCCGGATGAGACGGCCGGCGATGTAATAAAGACAACGGATTTGATATCAAGGCTTTCGGCGGTAAATCCGGACATAATGATTTCAGGGCCGGCGATATTCAGGCCCTACCCCGGAAGCGAACTATTCAGAAGATGCGAAGAGAAAGGCCTTGTCGCGCCAAAGACTTTAGATGAATGGAGCGATTTTTATATGCATAACAATTTTGACGAGTATCATAATGGGGTTCCGTGGTTTGACGACGTTTATATATTTAAAAGAGTATGGCTCTGCCTCGCGCATCTCAGGATCGGCGCGGGAAACAAGCTCTTCAGATGGCTGGCCAGGCTTATTGTCCGGTTTCATCTCGCCACCAAGCTGAAATTTGTCGAATCAGAATACTTGTTGCATAAGTTTATAAAAAATATATGAAGATCATCCATATCCCGTATTGTTTTTACCCTGATCCGGTCGGGGGCACGGAAGTTTATGTAAAAAATCTTTGCAACAGCTTAAATAAATTCGGGATTGAATCTATTGTAGCCGCTCCGACAGAAGGCAAAGACAATGTCTGTTTTCACGAGGGCATCAAAGTAAGGCGGTTTAGCATTTCAAAACATATAGAAGATCTCGCGGATCTTTACGGCGGAAGCGATCCGGTATCTTTAAAAGCATTCGGCAGAATACTGGACGAAGAAAAGCCGGATTTAGCGCATTTCCACGCGCTCACTTACGCTGTTTCATTGGGCCTTATGCGCGAATCCAGATCAAGGGGCATTCCCGTTATATTTACGTATCACACGCCTACGGTATCATGCCAGTCCGGCCTTTTGATGATATGGAAAAACCAGGTCTGTAAAGGTTTCCTTAACACGCGAATATGCACCGCATGCACGCTTTACAGATTTAATGTTCCGAGAGGCGTGTCGGATATGTTAGCAAGAGCCCCCTTCTTATTAGGCAGTTTGATCAAAAAACTGCGTCTTTCCGGAAAAGTTTTCACGGCCTTAAGAATGAGATGCCTTATAGAAAAACGCATAGCGATGATAAGAGATTTTATTAGAGAAGCGGATCGCTTTATTGTTCTATGCGGCTGGACAAAAGAGCTGCTGCTACGAAATATGGCGCCTCTTGACAAGATATCTTTTGTGCGTCACGGTATAACGCAAACCGAATTTTCGAAAACGGAGGATATCGTTAATAATGTATCCGCCGATCTCACACCTCTCAAAATAGCGTATTTAGGGAGAATTGACTGGACGAAAGGCATAAACATTGTTATGAAAGCTTTAAAAGAGATCCCGGGCGAGGCCGTAGAATTCGATATTTACGGCGTAGTGCAGGATCGCGGCGGTAAAAAATATTTTGAAAAACTAAAAAAGTTCGCGAAAAAAAACGATAACCGTGTAAAGTTTATGCCACCTGTGCCAAGCGTTGAAGTTGTGCCATTATTAAAGAAATACCACTACCTCGTAGTCCCGTCCATATGGATGGAGACAGGGCCGCTGGTGGTCCTGGAGGCATTCGCTTCAGGTACGCCCGTAATCGGGTCTGACCTCGGCGGGATTAAAGAACTTGTTCAGGATGATAAGAACGGAATATTGGTTTCTATCGGGTCGACGCGTAAATGGTCTACCGTGTTAAAAAAAGTTTCGCGTGACAGAGAACTGTTAAAGAAATTACGCCAAGGTATCTCGCCCCCCAGAACGATGCTGGATGTGGCGAGGGAAACCGTGCCCATTTATAACAGTTTGATATCGCGATAACGAATATGATAAAAAAAGTATTACATGGCAGGGATATCCATCCGAGACGGTGGTTAAACGGGATATTCGCTTACTCCAGGCTGGCAGCCGCGTTTATTGTCAGCGCCTATAGGGAGGAAACTGCTTGTATTATCTCCGCATCCGGACGATGAGAGCATCGGCGCCGGAGGATTATTATGGGCCCATCGCGATATTTCGGAGATTCATTTTGTCGTGATGACAAAAGGCGAAAAAGGCGGCGCGCTGCGCGAAGACTGCCAGGACCCGGAGTTTTTTAAAGCCAGAATGGCCGAGGCCAGAAAAAACGAGTTCTCTAAAACAGCCTCCATGCTTAACGTAAAATCATGCCATTATCTTGATTTTGAGGAGGAAAAAATCTTATGCGATTCCAAAACAGCGGATAAACTGAGATTGATCATTAATGCCATTAAACCGGATGTATTACTTATCCCATGGTTCCTGGATGACCGAATCGACCACCGGGATACAAATATCCTTTACCAAAAGGCCTGTTCGGATCTTGAAGCTATGGTGCTTAGCTATGAGGTCTGGTCTATGCTGGAACCCAACGCGGTATTTGATATATCCGAACATTTAGAAGGTAAGTTATCGCTTATCCGCAATTATGAAACGCAGCTTCGCACGGTCGATTATATAAGTTATGTAGAAGGGCTTTCGAAGGTCCGCGCTTTTCAGTATCAGGTAAATCCGCATAGAAACGGCGCAGTAGAGGCTTACCTCGCCCTGCCAAACCGCGAATATTGTGAGTTGGTGCACAACCTTTATCCTGACGATGCGCCTCTTTGAAAAAATCCGCATATCCATTAAAAAATTAGCGCATTACATTGAAAAATAATATGCGCCACAGGATTCTTTACATACAATATACAAATCCCGCATGTTACCCGGCTCTCGAGCACAGCTCTCAAATCCTTGCTAAAAATGCCTGGAAGGTTTTATTCCTGGGGACAGGGTGCTTCGGCGGCGCGGATATTTTTGATTTTCCCGATAATCCTAACATCGAAATGCGAAGGCTAAGATTTTGCATTGGCGGTTGGAAGCAAAAATTTCATTACATATGGTTTTCGTTGTGGGCCATTTGGCATTGCCTGTGGTGGCGGCCTCGCTGGATATATGCCTCAGAACCGCTATCGTGTCCCATTGCTTTGATGCTGAGTTATCTTTCCCGGATTAAAATTATTTATCATGAACATGACTCGCCGGATTTACAACAAAATGTCTCAGGTTTTACCAAATATGTTTTAAAGGCACGCAAAGACCTTGCCTTAAAGAGCGAATTATGCGTATTGCCGAATGAAGAACGTATGAAAAAGTTTATTCAGGAAACGGGTAGGGCCGGCGACACTTTTTGTATCTGGAACTGTCCGCGCCTGGAAGAGACAACACCCCAAAGGAAATTACCGAGGAACAGAGAATTAACGCTTTATTATCACGGCACCATCAGCCGCGACCATCTTCCGTTTGGTATATTAAAGGCAGTGTCGAAGCTGCCATCCGAAATAATTCTAAAAATAATCGGTTATGAGACAGTCGGCTCATCGGGATATGTAAGTGAACTAAAGAAAGAAGCGAATCGTTTAGGGATTGCAGAACGAATAGAAATTATCAATCCGATGTCCAGATATCAAATTTTGGAATATTGCTCTAACGGTGATATCGGTTTAGCTTTTATCCCAATGAAGAGTCAGGACACTAATAATATTAACAAAACTGGAGCTTCAGTTAAAGCTTTTGATTATATGGCCCTCGGGCTGGCCTTACTGGTATCCGATTTGCCGGATTGGCGAAAAATGTATGTTGAGCCGAGGTACGGCCTTGCCTGCAATCCGGAAGACCCGGAGGACATCGTGCGCGTCCTTCGCTGGTTTTTGGAACATCCGGAAGAGACGCGCGAAATGGGTGAGCGCGGCAGGCAGAAGATTCTCTCCGAATGGAATTACGAAAGGCAGTTCGAGCCGGTTTCGAATATCATAAATAGATCATAAAAACAATGGCGCTAATTTATCATCAAAATTTTAAGGATGGATTAGTGGAAAAATATTCGAAGGTTTTGAAAAGACTGCCACGCGGAGATTCGGTATTGGAGATCGGATGCCATACCGGTTATTTCAGTCGACTCATGTTAGATGGAGGGTATGATGTTTTGGGCATAGAGAGGGATCCCGAGGCTGCCGGTGTGGCTTGCGCCGACAATATACCCGTAATATGCGGCGACATCGAGGATCCGGCGATAATATTATCCCTGAATAGAAAGTTTGACATGGTCCTATTCATGGATGTGCTTGAGCATCTCAATAACCCGGCCGATGCGCTCAAGAGAACGAAATCAGTTTTAAATAAAAGCGGAAGGATTATTATTACGGGGCCCAATATCGCGTATTGGGCCGCGCGGAAGGAGCTCCTCCTCGGGAGAAAGAATCGCGATGATTGCGGCATGTTTGACAAAACCCATCTGCATTTTTATACAGCCTCTTCTTGGAGGTCTCTTGTGGAAGGCGCCGGATATATGATAAAGTTATTCGAGCCGGCAGAGGGGTTTATTCCATTTGAGCACATCTTTAAAAAAATCCCGTTAATCAGTTTTATTACCGGCTTTATTCATGATGCGGCATTGAGATACATGCCCGGGCTTTTTGCCAGCGCCTATCTGATAGAGGCTGGTCCCGAATGACGCCTAAAATATCGGTAGTTTTACCGGCCTTTAACGGAGAAAAATATCTGCGGGAATGCATCGATTCAACGCTCAATCAGAGATTGCGTGATTTTGAATTTGTCATAGGAGATGATTGTTCGAGCGACACAACCGGCCAGATCATTAAGGATTTTACCGATGAAAGAATAAGATATTTCCGCAGAGAAAGGAACCTCGGCCTTTTCAAAAATCTGAATATGCTGGTAAGATCCGCGCGATCTCCTCTTATTCGCATCCTTTGTCAGGATGACCTGTTAGAGCCGGGCTGCCTGGAAGAAGAGGTTAAATTTTTCTCAAAGCATCCGGACATAGGCATGACCTATTGTAAAGCCTACATAATCGACCGGTATGAGAATAATGTCGGCGAATGCGCGTTAGGCGATCTTCCAGAAGTCGTTGGCTCGGAGTTAAGCATGCAGTGTTTTTTCTATCATGGCTGCATACCGGGAAATCTGTCTACTATCTGTGTCAGAAAAGAATGTTTTGATAAATATGGGTTATTCAATGAAAACTATCAGATGGCGTCTGATTACGAAATGTGGACGAGGATTTGTGAGAGGGAAAATTTAGGCGTGATTCATAAACATTTGGTTAAATTGCGCTCCCATCCAAAGCAATTGAGTAAAGCCTATAGTTCCGGCATTGATTTCATTCGCGAAACCAGAAAAATACGCTCGAAACTTTTACCGTTATTGCCGGAAGAAATTCGTTCCCATGTTAAAAGATATGTGACGCTTCGGCAAAATGTTCTGGATACGCATTATTGTCTGCGATGTCTAACGCGGGGCAGGTTCAAAGATTTTTTAAAGATTGCCTCGATAATGGGCGCAGCCGATTTTACACTGGGGGTAATATTTTGGCTATTGACTTTGAATAATCATATCTATCGCCCCAAGCCTGTATTTGCGGACCATAAGGTATCATCAGCCGGTTGAAAAAATGCTTAAGATCATTAAAAGGTTAAGGTATGCGCAGGTTAACTCAAAAGTGATTCGAAAGTTTTTAAGCCTTTACTATAAAGAAGAGAAGATTTGCAGAATTCCTTTTGGTCCGCTGCGCGGCCTGAAGATCCGTTACAATAAAGATATAACGTTTCACGCGATTCTCGGCTTATTGGATCTGGACACTTTCGAGGTTTTATTGAGAATAATGAAAACCTCGAGTCTTTTAGAGGATAGCGTATCGGTCTGTGACGTAGGGGCAAATATAGGGATATATTCTTTATGGTTTTCCAGGTACCTTGATAGGAAGAGCAGGATATATGCGTTCGAACCGGCGCCGTACGCGGCGGAAAGATTGAAAGATAATATTTTAATCAACGGCATAATCAATGTGGAAATTGTACAAGCAGCCTGTTCCGACAGTTCCGGCGAGACCGAATTCTTTATCGGATACAATCACTATGCTTCATCTCTTGACAAAAAAAGAGCTGCCGGGCTTGGGAGCGAGCCGGAGCGGATAAAAGTTAAGTCCACAACACTGGACGATTTCTTTTATGGGATCGAAAGCCGGGAAGCTCCTCAATTAATAAAAATAGATATTGAGGGCGGGGCGGTTTTTGCGCTCAAAGGATGCAATCGTTGCATTGAAGAGAAAAGGCCGCTTATTTTAATAGAATCACATATGCCCGAAGAAGATCTTGCGATTAGCCGCGCCATACAGGAACATGACTATCAAGCCTTCAGGCTCACCAATCGGCAATGGGTGGAAAACATTAAAGATGCGTTTCCAAATCCGCGAGGAGTGTGGGGAACGCTTCTTTTGTGCCCGGCCGAAACTCGTAAAAACCTGGAAAGGGTATTTCCTTAATAAAGATGTCTCTGACAGTTATTTCTACCCACCCGATTCAATATCAGGCGCCTATATATAGAGCGCTGCAGGCCGAATGCGGCATTCCCGTTAACGCGATCTACGGGTCAGACTTTAGTATTACAGGTTATCGGGACCGCGAATTCGGGACAGATTTTGCCTGGGATACGGATCTTTTATCAGGCTATGATTCAGTTTTTTTATCCAGAACTTCTTCGGGCGGAGCAAATGATCCAGAAAAAGTTACTTCGAGAGGCCTTGGGGAAACATTGCGGCAGTTGGCGCCGAAAGCTCTCCTCATCACGGGCTATAATACTCGATTTCATCGAGCCGCTCTTTATGAGGCGTGGAGGGGCGGATATCCGGTTATTTTTAGAGGCGAGACTACGGACCACGCCAAAGAAAGGAATTTTGCGCAAAGCTGGATTAGAGACCAAATATTGCGGCGGGTATATAAGGGATGTTCAAAGCTTTTATATGTCGGGCAGAATTCCTATAAACATTTTAAGCGCCTCGGGTGCCCGGATGGAAAGCTCATTTTTTCGCCGTATTGTGTTGATAAGGGATTGTTTAATCTGGACGACGGCGCGCACATAAAAATTCGTTCGGAAATGAGAAGGGCCTTTAATGTCTCGGAGGATCAGCTTATACTGCTCTTCTCCGGCAAGCTCAGCCATAGAAAAGGGCCCGACCTTCTTCTTGAGGCGGTAAAAAAACTGCCGCCCGAAACGCACGGGCGTATCTTAACACTGTTCCTTGGCGATGGAGAAATGAGAGCCTGTCTTGAAAAAATAGCAAAAAACAAGCCTGCCACAAAAGCCATTTTTGTCGGCTTTAAAAACCAGACGGAGATCGGCGCGTATTATCACGCGGCCGATTTACTTATACTACCGAGCAGGCATTCGGAGACATGGGGGCTTGTGGTAAATGAGGCATTGCATCATGGATTACCCTGCGTAGTTTCCGAAGCGGTAGGCTCCGTACCGGACCTGATAGAACCGAATGTTACCGGACTAATTTTTAAGAACGGTTCGGTTTCAGATCTTACAGCGGCCATCGAAAACGGTCTTAAACTGACAATCGATCCGAAGACCCGGCAAAGGTGCATGACAAAAATAGGCGATTATACGGTAAATAAAGCGGCGGAAGGAATAGCCAAGGCTTACAATTTGATAAAGAGTAAGTATTCATGAACGATAAACTTATACTGGTCGGCGATTCCGATATAATTCATATCGGTTCGCATCTTCTTGATAGCGCGAAGGAACTGGGGTTAGACGTCAGATTTTGCGACGTTAAAGATGCTTTTGCCGGCCCTCGGTGGCTTTCCAGGATAAACTGGTATTTAAGGGACCATCGTCCCAACAGGCTGTGCTATTTTAGCAATATAGTGCTAAAGGTGTGTCAAGAATTTCAACCGAAATGGCTGCTTTCAGTTGGACTGGCTCCCGTTAATTCATCGGCTCTCGCGGCAATAGTGAAATTAGGCATAAAACGCCTGAATTATCTGACCGATGACCCCTGGAATCCCGCGCACAGAGCACGCTTTTTTTTCAGCGCACTTCCTCATTATGATCGTATCTTTTCTACGAGGTTAAGCAATCTGGACGAATTGAAAAATAAGTGTCGCGGGAATGTTTCGTATCTTCCTTTCGCGTACAACCCAAATCTCCATTTTCCGCAAAAACCGGACGAGAAGGAAGGAAGGGAATATGAATGCGATGTGGCCTTTGTCGGCGGCGCGGACCGCGATAGAGTCGGTTATATTTACCGCCTGATCCATGCGGGTTTCAGGGTATCTCTCTACGGCGGCTACTGGGATAGATTTTCCGAAACAAGAAAATATGCACGCGGTCATATCGGGCCTGAAACCATGCGAAAGGCGGTCAGCGCCGCGAAAATAAATCTATGTCTTGTCAGGCGCGCCAACCAGGACGGCAACTCCATGCGCACTTTTGAAATCCCCGCAATGGGCGGATGTATGCTGGCAGAGGATACCGCTGAACATAAGAAAATTTTTGGCGGCGAAGGAGAAGCGGTCGCATATTTTAAGAATATTGATGAAATGATTCAAAAGGCAAGATTTTTGATCGCAAACGAGACGGAGCGCAATCGCCTCGCCGAAAAATGCCATAACCTGATAGTCGGCGGCGGGAATACATATAAAGACAGGTTTTTGACAATACTTAAGTCGGTAGAGTCATAGATAGATATGAATGCAAAAGTCTTAAAAATAGCTATTGTTGTTCATGGGAGGTTCGATGCTTTTGACCTTGCGCGGGAGTTAATTAAAGAAGGGCAGGATGTCAGACTTTTTACCAACTATCCCAAATGGGCCGTCAGGCATTTCGGGATTTCCGCTGAAAATATCCGCAGTTTCTGGTTTCATGGTATCCTGGCGAGGACAGCGCAGTTTTTACATGATAATATGAGATTGCCATATCCCGAGGCGTGGTTGAATGTAATGTTTGGGAGATGGGCGGCGAAAAATATTATTAATGAACCATGGGATGTCGTTCACACATGGAGCGGAGTTTCAGAGGAAGTTTTGCTCGCGTTGCGGGGAAGTGTAGCAGCCGTAATATTATTACGCGGCTCATCACATATAAAAACGCAGGTGCGGTTATTACAGGAAGAGAAAACCAGGACCGGAGAGCAAATTGAAAAGCCGAGTAAATGGATGATAGCGCGAGAAGTTCGAGAGTATGATCTTTCAGATTATATAAGAATATTATCCAGCTTTGCCTGCCTGTCTTTTATCACAGAGGGAGTAGCAAAAGAGAAACTGCTTCTTATTCCTTCCGGCGTTCCAGTCGGAGATTTCAAGCCTGCCTATCAAATTATTGAGGAAAGATATAAACGCATTTTAAGCGGGAGACCTCTTAAAGTATTATACGTAGGCGCGTTATCATTCAGAAAAGGTTTACAAGATTTGAAAACTATCATTGATGAGCCGAAAACCGGAAAATTTCAATTTCGTTTTGTAGGGACCATTTTGAAAGAATCGATCCACAAACACTTAAAATCCGAGGGTAATATTGAATATGTAGTCAAACAACCTCAGTATAAATTGCCGAAGCAGTATGCCTGGGCAGATCTTTTTATATTTCCGACAATTGAAGACGGCTACGCTGCGGTAATGGCCCAAGCGCAAGCCTCCGGCCTGCCGATTATTACCACAACAAATTGCTCCGGGCCGGATATTATTACGGAAGGGAAGACAGGATGGGTATTACCGATACGCGCCCCCGGTGCTTTTATAGACAAACTATTATGGTGCGATTCGCACAGGAACGAGTTGGCCGAAATGGTAAAAAACATTTATGAAAATCATAAGCCGAAAGATTGGAATGACGTGGCCAAAAATTTCATCGATATTTGTGCAGATCTAAAGGAAAAACATAAATGAAGATACGATTATCCGGGACAATGAATACCGGGGGGGGCGCAGCCTTGTTCATCCTGTTATGCCATGTGGGGCTTGCCGCATTTTTTTATTCAACGGCTCTGTATTATAGCTTTAAACCCTATTATTGGGCTGCGGGGCTTGCATTAGCGGCTTCTATACCATATGCGTGGGCCGCGATAAGCGGCAGGTTCATACCTTATGAGGGCCACTATATTTTCCTGGCCAGCCTCTTACTAGGCTTTACGGCCTATCTCTTTTTGCCGCTTGAAAAAATAGATATGAATCCCGCGTCATTGAATTACGCCATGAAATTAGCCTGCAGCGGGGCCCTGGTATTTTTACTGGGGTACTATACAATCTTTGGGAAAGCGGCAGCCCAGGCCCTGCCCTTAAGGCGTTTTGTGATCGCCGACCCATTATTATCGAAAATTCCTTTAAAACTTTATTTTATCGGATGGTTTCTTCGTATGATACCGCGTTTATCGGAATTTGGAATTTCCATTCTTGAAAAAATCGGGATTTTCGGGCTGCCCTTAAAACTGCTGAATAAAATGCAGGGTTGGGAAATAACAAATATGCTTACGTCATACGGAATATGCGCGGCGCTTATGATAGATACCTATTTGTGCCTGTCAGTTCATGGGCCCGGATCGAGGGCCTCAAGAACTATCGCGCTTGCAAGACTGTCGATTTTCTTACTGATAGAAATATTTTATAGTTTTTTGGGAGGGATGGCCGGCAACGTTATACGGCCGCTGATATTCATATTGCTGGCATATATGAAAGCGAAAAGGAGAATCCCGCTGGTTCCTGTCGTACTGATAGCGGTTTTTTTTATATTCTATGTAGTGCCCTTTATAAAAGTTTTCAGAGAGCAGTATTGGTATGGCGCCGACGCCAAAACCTCAATAAATTACGCGCAAGAATTATTATCGGATAATAATAAGCGCTTAACCAAGCGGGATGAGACGCTTAAGAGGCTTTCGAATCCGCTGGAGATGACAGTTATATGTTACGAAATAAGGAAAGAAGGACGCGAGATATCCAGTTATCATCGGGATCTATCCGGATATTTTTCGCGGTTTGTGCCGCGATTCCTTTGGCCGAATAAGCTGAGCATAGATTATAATGCGATAGGTAGAGAGATAGGGCTTCTTCATGCTGATGATTACAGCACTTCTATAGGGCTGACATTTATCGGGGGCCTTATCATGGACAACGGAACCTTCGGCGTAATAACAGGCATGTTTTTGCTGGGCATATTAATAAGCATGGCGTGGCAATGGCTTGTGATCCGCTCAGATGAGAACATGTTCGCGTTTACGGTTTACTCAATTTTAATTTATCGTTTCGTCTTTCCGGAAGATTTTTACGGTATACTGCACTCTTCGGCCGCTTTTATAATTTACGCCTACTTTCTATCGGCTTTTGTTAACAGAGGTTATTATAAACGTGTTAACCCGGCAACCTGATACGCAGAAAGCGCTGATTCTTTTTGTCGATCTTTTTAATATCGGCGGAATACAGAAATATAATAAACACCTGTGCGATGCCCTTGCGTCTGAATTCAGCCATATCGGATTTACCGGAATATCACTTTACGATTTGCGAAGCAACGAAGACGGCTATAAGTGGCCAAATATTAAAATCAGCATCTCTGCAAAAGTTAAAATAAGGCCTATCCAGAAAATAGTCTTTATAGCCAAAGCCATTCTGGCAGTCGTTAAAGAAAAGCCCCGGTTTTTAATATGCTGCCACGTTGACATAGCGCCTCTGGCTTTATTTTTGAAAAGATTTTTTTATTTAAAATATGCCGTTTTAACCCACGGGACAGACGTGTGGTATTTGAGAAAAGGCATCAAGCTTGAGGCGCTTAAAAATGCCGATACCATCATAACGGTAAGCGCGCATACCAAAAATAAACTGGTCGCAAATGGTATTTTTGCATATAAGATCGAACTATTGAAAGACACGATAGATACATCGTTTTTCCACCCCAAGCCGATCAATAATAAACTCGTGACCAGCTTGGGCCTCGAAAATAAATATACTTTATTAACGGTCGGGAGGATACGTTCCGACGAGAAATATAAGGGGCACGATGTCATGATCAGCGTCGTGGAGAAGTTGGGCAGTGAATATATATGGCTGGTAATCGGCGCCGGGGCCGATTACCCAAGACTTAAATCAAAAGCCGAAAAGCTCGGCATTATTGGTAAAACCAGATTTCTAGGAAATGTGACAAGAGAGGATTTGGTTGACTATTACAATCTGTGCGACTGTTTTGTGATGCCGAGTAAGGGGGAAGGCTTTGGAATAGTATTTTTGGAGGCCTTGGCCTGTGGGAAGCCGGTTATAGCCGGAGATAAAGACGGAAGCCTTGAGCCCCTGATGAATGGAAAACTGGGTTTTGCAGTCGACCCCGACAATTTAGATGAAATAATAAAAGCAGTACATCTAGCCTGTAGCGTAAAAAAAGACACAGACCATGTTCAGCGCGATATAAAAGAAGTCGAAACAAATTTCGGAATAACGGCTTTTAATAAAAGAGTAAAAGAAATTTTTTCCGGAGAGCTCAAGTGCGGGAAAACAAAGCGTTAAAGCATATGCTTTTCGGTATTTTAACGATAATTACCGCGATATTTTTCTTTCTCATGATTTCTGAAATCGGTATCCGGTTGTTTCTGCCCGAACATCTATGGAAATTCAGGGATTTCGGAAATGAATGGCAACTTGACGCGCGGCTTGGCTGGAGTCAAAAACCAAACCTGGACATAATAACCAGGTCGGATTTCGGCAGCGTGATCCGGTTTAGAACCAATGAGGACGGATTAACGCCATACACGGTCAAAAGACAAAAGACGGCAGGCGTGATAAGGATAATGATTTTCGGCGATTCATTTGTGGTCGGCCGGGAGATCCCGTCGGATAAAACCGTTAATGCCGATTTGGAGCGTATCCTTATTTCCGACAAAATTCCGGCGGAAGTCATAAACGCGGGTGTCCAGGGATATTCCACAGATCAGGTATTGTTAGCGATGGAAAAGTTCGTACCCGCTTACAAGCCGGATATCGTTATGTATGGACTTTGCTCGAACGATTTCGGGGGAAATATGCTGGAAGAGTCATATGGTATACCCAAGCCGGTGTTTAGTCTAAAAAATGATAATCATTTAGAAGCGCATTTTCCTGTTTTTCAAAATAATAGAAGTATAGGCATCGAAAAAAAACCGCAGAGTTGGCTGCAATACTCCGCATTGTATCGGTTATTACAACCACAAATTTTTTACATTAGAGCAAAATTCATGAAATGGGATGAGTGGAATACAGTCGGGTTTTGCGATGACTTCTATTACGATCCAGAAGCTGTAAAAAAGATCGACAAAAAGTTATTTGTAGCGATGCTTCAAAAGATGAAGAAAATTTCTGAGGATAATGAGGCGAACATCGTCTTTTATTTACAACCTCATTTGGGAGAGGTATGGGAACCTCATATAAAGTTTATAGAAAAGAAATTTCGCTTAAAGAGCGGCCAATACGATCGCTATGCTCTGCAAAAATTTTTGTCAAAAATCGCGGAAAAGAGTTCAATGCCATTCTGCTCTATGATAGATTTTTTTGTTGCGCATCAGTCCCGCGGCCCTTTTCATATGTTGCCGCGCGATCAGCATCCTAATGCGGCAGGCTATGAAATGGTCTCGGAAGCGCTCGCCAAATTTTTATCGGACGAGGGCTTATTAAAAAGATGAAGATATTGCATGTCAGCCCAAGCTATTTGCCGGCATATACTTTTGGAGGCTCAGTAAAGGCGGTTCATGAGCTCTGCCGCGGCCTTGCCGGTAATGATATGGACGTTTCGGTGTATACGACTGATATAGGACTTGAAGAAAATAAAATTCAGCTTTGCGCGCCTCAAAACATCGACGGAGTAAAAGTTACCTATTTTCCGATATCGTTTCCCAGATCATATTGCTATTCCAGGCAATTTACCGAAGCGGTTATAAAAAATATAAAGCGATTTGATATTGTGCATATTCATTCGGTATATCGCTATACTACCTTTATAACAGCCCGCCTCTGTAAAAAATACGGTAAGCCGTATTTGCTAAACCCATTTGGCGCTCTAGATCAGTCAATGATAAAGCTTAAAAGCAGCATAAAGAAGGCAATATATATCAGTATCGTCGAGAAATCTAATATCAAAAATGCGAAAGCTGTGCATGTCGCTTCCGAATACGAAAGAGAAGCTTTGTTATCCATGGGGTTTGACAATCCTACCGTTATAATTCCTCCATCCCTGAGTCTTGAAGATTACTTAAATGATCATGGCTCCGTAAGCTTGAGAGAGAAGTATCCTGACTTGTTAAACAAGAAGATAATTCTTTTTCTTGGAAGGATCCATCCTAAGAAGGGCCTTGATACGCTGGCGGAAGCTTTTAAGAAAATATGCGATAAAAGGAACGATGTATATCTGGTGATAGCCGGCACGGGAGAGGAATCATACGTTAATCTGGTAAAATCCAATTTTAAAAAGCCTGGAATAGGAAACAGGGTTATCTTTACAGGCATGCTTCTCGGCCGGGATAAATCATTCGCCTTTTATACTAGTGATCTTTTTATCCTACCCTCTTACGGGGAAAATTTCGGGATAGCCGCCTTAGAAGCGATGGCTTGCGGCCTACCGGTTATCGTTACGAATAAAGTAGGTCTTTTCCCGGACATAAAAGAGTATGGTTCGGGTATTGTTACAACTTGCAATGCGGGGCAGGTCGCGGAGGCTATATTAAAGCTTTTAGATAATGAGGCATTAAGAAAAACTATGGGCCAGAGCGGGAGAAAGCTTGTCGAGGATAGATTTACAAATGACCGGATCGCAGATAAAGTTGTGAACATTTATCGGGAGGTATTAAAAAAATGAAGCTGCCGATCTCTACAATCATCATCACACATAACGAAGAGAAAAATGTTAAAGCCTGCCTTGACAGTGTGGCAGGCTGGGCCGACGAAATTTTGGTTATAGACTCCGGGAGCACGGACTCTACGCGTGAAATCGCGCATCTTTATACCGATAAAATATACGAGCATCCTTTCGAAAATTACGCAAGACAGAGAAGCTGGGCTCAAAACTCACTGCCCATAAGAAATGAGTGGGTTTTTCACCTGGACGCGGATGAACAGGTGAGTCCGGAGCTGCTTTCAGAGTTCTGTGAAACCTTCCGCTATGGCCCCAGGGTCGACGGTTACATGATGCCGAGAAAGACTATCTTCAGGGGGCGATGGATAAAACACGGCGGCCATTATCCGTCCTATCATCTGCGCCTTTTCAAAAAAGACAAAGGAGGAAGCGAAGAAAGATTTTATGACCAGCATTATATCGTAAACGGCCGGACCGCGATGTTGAAAGGCGATATAGTTAATACGGTAACGCCGGATATTAAGGCCTTGATCGCGAAGTGTAAAGTAGTATTGGAAGCCCGCGAAATTCTTTATAATGACAAGAGGACACTCAATATCAAATTGAACGGCACCCCGATAGAAAGGATGAATTGGCTGAGGTATAAAATTTATTACAGGGCGCCTTTATTCATAAGGCCGATCCTCTATTTTCTCTATCGCTATTTTTTAAGACTGGGTTTCATGGACGGGGAAAAGGGCCTAATTTTTCATTTTTACCAGGGTTTTCTATTAAGATTTCTGATAGACATGGAGATAATGAAGCTAAAAACACTAAAAAAATGAAAATCGTTCTTTTTTTCAAAAGGCTTTTCTTCCCGGGCCTGGATCTGCATACAAGATGCCGATATAGATTTCTGCCGCGCTATTTTCGAACAGGGCCCATTTATACATTGGACGCAGGATGCGGGAACGGAGCGCTACCATACGCTGCCTATAAGCGCGGCAATTTTGTCTTGGGGATCACGAAGAATCCCGAAGAGGTCCGCAAGGCCAGCGCATTGTTTTCCGCTCAATGCGTTGATTCGCGGCGTTTGCATTTCAAAGTATTAGATCTCTATGACCTGTCAGAACTCGGCCATAGGTTTGATCAGATTATTTGCAGCGAAACGTTAGAGCATATTAAGCGGGACGATATCATAATTAAGCATTTTTATGATTTACTGAGACCCGGCGGTATGCTGCATCTTTGCTGTCCTTATGCAAAACATCCAGCGCACCACATCAATAGAATTGATCAGCCGGAAAATGGAGGGCATGTACGAGATGGGTATACGCTCGATGCCTATAAATCTCTTCTGGAGCCTATAGGATTTAAAATCATACACTCAACCGGTCTCGGATCGCCACTCTTGGTTTATCTCGACAATATCATCAGATGGATAAGGAATACAAGAGGAGGAGACATAGCTGCGCTGCTGCCATTCCTCCTTACTCTTCCTCTACAAAGGCTGGATTTTCCCGATCCACCGGTTCCATTCAGCCTATATGTGCAAGCCATAAAATGATAATACTCGGAATTAATTCATATCATCCGGACTCGTCGGCCGCTTTGGTTGCCGACGGAAAACTTATCGCGGCAGTCGAGGAGGAAAGGTTTGTCCGCGTCAAGCACTTTGCGGGTTTTCCCGCCGAATCCATAAAGTATTGCTTAAAAGAAGCGGGCCTTTCTATAAAAGACGTGGATTATATAGCCATTCCGCGCAAGCCGTGCGCCAGAATATTTAAAAAAATGATCTACGGCCTGAAAATCCCCAAGCTTGCTAAAAAAAGGGCTGCCGGTTGGCGTAAGACATTCGATGTGAAGACAGAACTCTCACGAGCGCTGGATACAGGCGTTAAGGATATAAGAGCAAAGATTATAAAAGTGGAGCACCACAGGGCCCACCTTGCGTCTTCCTTCTTTGTGTCCGGGTTTGACGACGCATTCCTCCTTTCAATGGATGCGCTGGGCGATTTTGCCTCGACGATGTGGGGCCTCGGCCGTGGGAATAAGATAAAAGTTTTGCAGGAGATCGACTTTCCCCATTCTCTGGGTTTATATTATACCGCCGTAACGCAATATCTCGGTTTTACGAATTTCGGGGATGAATATAAGATTATGGGGCTCAGCTCCCACGGCGAACCGTCGTTCGAAGATGAATTTAAAAATATCTTAAAGATAAAAAATAATGGGTTCGAAATAGGCCTCGGATACTTTCTCCATCACAAAAAATATATAAGCATGGATTTCGAAGGCGGATATCCCAGGGTCGATACGATCTTTTCGCCGTATCTTGAAAAAAGGCTGGGTAGACGCCGGCTCGCCGGCGAGCCTTTGGAAAAAAGGCATAAGGATATAGCGGCGAGCCTGCAAAAAAGGCTGGAGGAAGTCATCTTACATATACTGGGTTCCAATAAGACAAAAACTTCCAATCTTTGTCTTGCCGGAGGAGTGGCTTTTAATTGCGCGGCAAATGGTAAGATATTTGACGAAGGCTTGTTCAAAAATATATTTGTGCCTCCGGCTGCTGGAGACGCCGGCCTTGCCATAGGAGCCGCTTTTTATTTACTGAATAACGTAAAAAATAAACCGAGAGAATTTATTATGAATCACGCTTGCTGGGGGCCGGGGTTTAAGGGAGATGAAATCGAGAGAGCATTCGAAAAAAATAAAGGCGAGTTTATAAAAACAGGATGTGTCGTCGAAAAGATAGAGGATGAAGGCCTCCTTTGCGAGAAACTAGCGCGATATATCGCAGACGGAAAGATCGCGGGATGGTTTCAGGGGAGAATGGAATTCGGCCCAAGGGCGCTCGGGAACCGCAGCATACTTGCCGATCCAAGAAGGCCGGAGATGAAAGATATTTTAAATAACAGAATAAAACATCGGGAGTCTTTCAGGCCTTTTGCCCCGTCCATCCTCGAAGAAAATTTAAACGAATTTTTCGATACTGCGCAGCCGTCGCCGTTCATGAATTCTGTCTATAAGGTAAAAAACGGAAAACGCGATATTATACCCGCCGTTATTCATGTGGACGGGACCGCGCGCGTTCAGACAGTAAATAAGGATTCAAATCGCCGGTACTGGAAATTGATAAATGCTTTTAAGCGTGTGGCGGGGGTCCCTGCTTTACTAAACACCTCTTTTAATGACAATGAGCCGATCATATGCCGTCCGGAAGAAGCGATGGATTGTTTTTTGAGAACGCGAATGGACATTTTAGCGCTGGAGAATTACTTAATCCGTAAATGAAGATATCCGTTATTACAGTGGTGTATAATAATGCGGCGCACATCGGAGACTGCATCAAAAGCGTCATCTCGCAGTCTTATGGGGATATTGAGTATATAGTAATAAATGACGGCTCGACGGACGAAACGCCGGATATCATCGGTAGATACAAAACCAACATCACGAAAATAATATCCCAGGAAAACAGGGGCTACGTATACGCGATGAATGAAGGGCTGAAGTCAGCTACCGGCGAAATAATAGGGTTCCTGCACTCGGACGATTTTTATTCTCACAATGACGTAATCGGGAAAATGGCCGGCCTATTCGGGAAATATAACAGCGACAGCGTCTACGGAGATTTGGTGTATGTAAAAAGAAACGAACCGACGAAGGCTGTCAGGTATTGGAAGAGCGGCGAATATGCCGCCGGGAAGATAAGGCGCGGGTGGATGGCGCCTCATCCGGCTTTTTTTGTGAAAAAATGGGTTTATGATAAATACGGATATTACGACACGAGTTTCAGCATAGCGGCTGATTATGAGATGATGCTCAGGTTTTTATTGAAGCATAGAATATCCGCTTATTATCTATCGGAGGTGCTTGTAAAGATGCGGATTGGCGGCATGAGCAATAAGAGCGTAAAGAATATTATCAGGAAAAGCGCCGAAGATTATAAGGCCTGCCGTATGCACGGATTGGGATTCCGGACGGTTGTAATGAAAAATTTAATAAAGCTGCCCCAGCTCTTTTCCGCTATAATATGATACCCATGAACCCGATAATGGTTTTCAACGCGGCATTTATATTGGTTTTAATCCTGACGCCTCTCGTTATAGCATATTCTTATCGCAAAAACTTTCTCGACTATCCCAAAGAAAATTCCATCCACACAAAACCCGTTCCGATGACGGGCGGACTGGTGATCTTTTCTGTTTTTTTCGTCCTCAGTCTCGTATCCGAGGCGGTTTCCAATTTAATACCGCTATTCCTCGCTTCCATTCTTCTGGTATTAAGCGGCTTACATGACGACCGAAAAGGACTGAATGCCGTTCAAAAAATATTGATACAGACCATAGCGGGCGCCATCCTGATAGCGTTCGGTATCGCCATAACAAGGGTGAGCATTCCTTTTGGGCCAAGCCTGGAAATCAGCCGCCTTTCCGCGCCGGTAACGATACTATGGCTCATCTTCATAATTAATCTCGTGAATTTATTGGACGGCCTTGACGGCCTTGCGGCAGGCCTCTGCTCTATCGTGTTGATCGTGGTGTTCTTCATAACCTACCCGTCCGTATTCAGCATTCAGCTTGCCGCGCTCATAGGATCGCTGGCGGCATTTCTCATATTCAATTTTCACCCGGCTAAGATATTCCTGGGCAACAGCGGCAGCTCTTTTTTGGGGCTCGCCATAGGCTATTTTTCCATGGTGACGTCGCAAAAGAGCACGGTCATCCCCATATTAATCGTCCCCCTGTGCATTTTGATAGTCCAGGTTCTCGATGTGGCGTACGCGGTATTCAGAAGGGCCAGGAACGGATTTACGATATTTAAGGGGGACAGAGGACACATTCACCATTTGGTGCTTAACTCGTTAAAGAACCATAGAGTTGCCGTGCTTTCATTCTATCTCATCGCTCTTTTACTGGCGGCATTTGTATTAAAGATTTTCCCAAAATATAATCCCTAGCCTCTTGACAATAACAGTTAATAATAGTATATTTACCATAGGATAGGCTGAGAGAAGGAGTATTGTGCGCATAACACATTTATTTATATTTTTGATAGTGTTTTTTATAGCCCTCCCGTCTTATTGCAATACGAACTTCTCCCCCAAAAATGTTAAAGGCAAAAAAGCAATTACATCCCAAACCACCGCCACAGTAAAAGAGGCAGAGACGCAATCCGATAAAAAAACCTACGGCCAGGATGAAGGGATCGTCTCAACCTCTAATACCCAACCCAGCAAGGCGCTTCCGGACGAGAAGACCGGAAGCATACAAGTTCCCAGGATGGGCGGCACGGTGTATGGCACGGCGCAGGAGAAGACGGTGAGGGTAAAACTCGGAGGCAATACGAACTTCTCCCCCAAAAATGTTAAAGGCAAAAAAGTAATTACATCCCAAACCACCGCCACAGTAAAAGAGGCCCAAAAAACCGCCGCAGAGAAACCGGAAGCAAAAAAAGACCAAGAAGCGCAATCCGATAAAGAAACCTACGGCCAGGATGAAGGGATCGTCTCAACCCCCACGTATTACAGCGAGCCCAGCAAGGCGCTTCTGGACGAGAAAACCAGATACATACAGGCTCCCGGGGAGGGCGGCGCAGGGCATGGCATGGCGCAGGAAAAGATGGTGAGGATAAAACTCGAAGGCAATATAAATTACGACGATAACATCTATCTAACTAAGGACGATACAAGGTATGATATCGTTTCGACCATTTCACCCGGCGTTTATGGCTATATCGGGAATGACCAATACACAGCCATGGGTTTCTATGAAGCCGATGTGTTGATATATGGCAGATACACAAAAGAAGACCGTATCAATCAAACCGTAGGCGGCAGGGTGGATTTGTTCAAACAGGGACGGATAAATGTCAGCCTGCAAGACGCGCTCCGGCCGACAACGGACCCGGCGACAAACGAAGTAGCGCCCTTCGTGAAAAGGGTAGGCAATGATTTTTCGGCCAACGTCAGATATGATATGAGCCCAAAGACTTCCCTGGCGGTCAATTATAGCCAGTACCTCCAGTATTACGTCACAGACGATTATAAACAATACAGCTACCTGCAGCACACCATTTCTCCGGTATTTTACTACCATCTTTCATCAAAATTGTCGCTTACCGGCGAATACAATCTGGGCATGACAAATTATATGGGTGGGGCTAATTACAATTCCCTCTTCAACCAGGCCCGCGTAGGTATTGAAGGCACCCTGACCCCGAAGTCAAGAGTATATCTGCGTGCAGGATATCAGCACAGGCAATATTACAATTCCGATACAAAAAATACCGATGGCGTTGTGCTTCAGCTCGGATACGATTATTCGATAAGCCCCAAAACCGCCTTAAGCCTGGTTGCTTCAAGCGACATCGCCGAATCAGTTTGGCAATATAATGCTTATTATGACTCATACAACTTTTACGCTTCCTTGACCCACCACCTATTCTATAACCTTGATGTGATGATCAACGGTGTATATTTACTGAGCAGCTATCCGCGCGAGGTGAACTCGGTGGATGGAATGAGGAAGAGAATGGACAATTTGTACGGAGCGGGAGCGAGGATTTCCTATCATCTGAGGACATGGCTTTCGGCCTATGCAGGGTATGATTTTAAATGCAGAAACTCTAATATAAGGGACCTTGAATATACGGATGATATAGTCTCCGGAGGCCTTAAACTGAGTTTTTAATAAAATCTCCCCCATTGATAACCTCCTTTAAAATTGGGTTATGAAAAAAAGTATAAAAATATTATTAATTGGCAGCTTTTTTTTTCTACTAACATGCCCGGCGTTTTCAGCAAAAGATGAAGCCGGGAGCGAATACTATAAAATTGCCGCGGGGGATAATCTCGAAATAGTGGTTTATGAAGAGGAAGATTTGAGCGGCCAGTTCGAAGTCAAGGAAGACGGAACGATAACCTTTCCGCTCGTCGGGCCTGTCCATGTCGTCGGCCTCGCCAAAAAAGAGGCGGAAGATAAGTTGCGCGCTTTACTGAAAGACGGATATCTTGTAGACCCGTATGTGCGTATAATCGTAGGCAAATTCGGCACCAGGAACATTCTGATAGTCGGCCACGTGGGTAGGCCCGGTTCCTATCCTCTGCCGGAAGACGGAAATCCCACTATCTTAAAAGCGATAGTCGAATCCGGCGGGTTTACGCAGATGGCGGATCCGAACGGGACAAGGATCATAAGAACAGCGCCGGGCGGCAAGAAAGTCACCATAAATCCGCGCATCGGCGATATTATGAGCGGCCGCAGGCAGGATATCAGCCTGGAACCCGGCGATCTTATCGTAGTGCCAGAAAGGCTTTTCTGATGCCTACCGCGATTAACCGGGATTATTTATTAAAAGAAGACCCTGTAGACCTTAAAAAATACCTTAATACCATTTATAGGAAAAGATGGGCCCTCTTCTCCGTTATGGCCGTGGTAATGGTCGTAGTGATCGTCAAAACATTCACGGAAATCCCGAAGTACCGAGCCAAGGTCTCCATGATGGTAGATGTGCCGACGGGGCCTCTTGCCCCGACCATTACACGGGAAGGCATAAAATCCGTAATAAACTCCGGCGACTATATTACGACACAACAGAGCATATTCAAGAGCACGATGCTGGCGCGGCGCGTCAAGAGCGCGCTAAACCTGCCCGTTATGGAAGATGCGTTAATACAGGCTGTAAATGTGGATGTGGTGAAGAATAGCAGGCTTTTAAATCTGACGATCGATTATCCGGATCCCGCCATGGCCGCGAAGATCGCCAACGCGTACGCCGACGCGTATATAGAAGAGAATGTGGAAAGCATGCTATTCATGTCGAAGGAGGTATTGAAGGTTTTGCCCGGGGAAGACCGCAAGAATATAGAAAAAAGCACTATTTACGGCCAGCTTAAAGAACTGAATAAAGAAGACGCCATAGATTCTCTCCCGACAATTTTCTCCAATCCGGTTATCCAGCGCCTTAAGTCGGAAAAACTCGGCTATGAAACGGAACTCGCTAATTTAAGCAAAAGGTATAAAGAAAAACATCCGAAAGTCATCGCTATCAAGACCAAGCTTGAGTTTGCCGAGGAAGCCATCAGGACGGAAAAAGTGAAGACCTTGAACATGATAAAGGCCGACCTTGCCGGAAGGCTTCAGATTAACAATGTAAGGGTCATCGATCACGCTGAAGCGCCCAAAGCTCCAATATCTCCCAACAAGCCGAGGGATATCATGTCCGGGCTGATACTGTCGGTTCTTATCGGGCTGGGAGTCATATTCTTTATGGAGTCTTTGGATGATTCGGTAAAGAATAAAAGAGATGTGGAGCAGGGGCTCAACCTGCCGTACCTCGGTAGCTTCCCCTTCTTAAAAAACAACCTGAATAAGGACCTCGAGAACGGCAGATTCGACGACGTAGATAAAAATCCGGAAGCGGCGGAAGCGATCAGGGGCATAAGGACCAACATAATATTTTCCGCGCCTAAAGAAGATCTGAAGACGGTCCTTATCACGAGCACCATACCCCAGGAAGGGAAGAGCTTGCTCGCGAGCTACCTCGCGTATTCGTTCGCGAAGAACGGCGTAAAAACCCTTTTGATAGACGGCGACACGAGAAAGCCCACGATAAATAAGCATTTCGGGATCGAGCGCTCGCCCGGCCTTACAAATTTGCTGGTTGAGGAGATCCGCGCCGCCGATGTCATCAGGCCGACGAAATACCCGAACCTGTATGTGATGCCGTGCGGCGCCAAGACGCCCAATCCCCTGGAATTATTGGGTTCTGAGAAACTCAGCGTTTTAATAAAAGGGCTTTCGGAAGAGTTCGGGAAGATAATAATCGACGCGCCCCCAAGCCTTGCCCTTTCCGACGCGCTGGTGCTGTCGAAAATATCGAACGGCGTTATTTTTGTCGCGAAGTCTGGTTTTATCAGCAGGGATGTTTTGAAGAAAGTGAAAGAAAGGTTTATCGTTACCAGTTCCAGGGTACTGGGAGTGGTAACGAACTTTTTCAGTATGAGCGAGCACTCATATTACAAGGATAAATATTACCACAAGTATTATAAGAACTATTACCACCCGGAGAAGAAAAAGAATCTAAAGAACCGGTTGGCGCTATCCAAAATCCCTTTAGTTGAATAAACTGATATCCATACTCCTCGCCTTCATCATCTTCTTCGCGCCGTTCGCGATCGGCACCGTAGCGGCGTGGTCTGAATTCGTCCTCAGAATTTCCATCCTGGCGATTTTTTTCCTGTTTGTAATAAAATCGGTAAAAGGCGGTGTTTTAGAGTACAAAACAGGCGCTCTGAATGTATTTTTTACCGTCTTTATCCTATACATGGCATTTCAGGTGTTATTTAAGACGAGCATCCTGCCGCGTTACACTACGAACGCCCTGGAGATCACGGTCATATATTTTATGCTCTATTTTGTTGTGGCGGGCATGGTGAAAAAAGAGGAAGATGTCCACAACATAATCTCCCGGATAACCATAACGGGTTTTCTTGTATCGGCGCTCGGAATAGTTCAATTTCTCACGAAAACCGATAAAATATACTGGATACGGCCTGTTCGCAGCGGTTCTTTTTTCGGCCCATTTGTCAACGAAAACCACTTTGCCTGTTACATATCCATGGCGGCCTTAGTTACGTTAGGCGGTATTGTGTCGAGCGTGCGCAAGTGGAAGCGAATACCGCCCGACATGCCGTTCAAATATATGGTCCTGAATGTGTTTGAAAATATCCTGAACGAAAAGACGCTATTCAAGATATTAGCGTTCGCTGTTATGGCCGCCTCGCTATTCTTATCCAAATCCAGAAGCGGCATGGTATTCTTCCTTGCCTCCATGGCGTTTTTTATCCTGTTTGCCGCTTCCGGAAAAAATACAAAAAAGATCGTCTGGATCGCGCTTCTGGGAATCCTCGCCTCTATTCTATTACTGGACAGGATAGGGGTTGATACAGCGGTTTCAAGACTCGGGTCTGTATTTAAATCCGGCGAATACGAGGGAAGGTTAACCTTGTATATGCAGGGCCTGAAGATATTGACGGATTATCCTTTATTCGGGACGGGCATCGGAACATTCGCCAATATTTTTCCGATCTATCAGTTTGGATCGGAACTCCTGTATTATATGCATCTTCACAACGATATATTGCAGCTTCTCATAGAAGCCGGGGTGATAGGGTTTATAATAATATCGATGCCGTTCCTGGCCTTTATTATGAAATTTATTTCGAGGCTTGCCGGGGCATCCGATACTTATAAATATTGTGTCGGCTTAAGCATTCTCGCCTCATTATTCTATTTGAGCCTCCATAGCCTGACGGATTTCAGCATGCGGCTGAATGCCATATCGTCCTTATTTGTGATTTTGACGGCCGTTTCAACGCCGCTTTTGGATCCGGGAGGGAAAAGAGAGCTTCATATAAAAGGTAAAATCGCAAAACCCCTACTTTACACAGCCTTGACCGTTGTTTTTATCTCTTTTCTCTTTTTGGCGTCAAGGCCTTTTATTATTACACTGCTCTGTGAAAAAGGGCAAAGCGACTTGTCTTTTAGGCTTGCGATGAGGCTGGACCCTAAGAACGACGCGGTATATTTCGACTATTGCGGCTTCATTCTCGATAAGCTTGGCAGGAAAGAGATTAAGGAACAGGACGCGTATGAAACGGCGATAAAGGCGCTGGATAAAGCCATACAGCTCAATCCTTACAAAACCAAATATTTAACTGCAAAGGGAGAAATATGTTCTCGGCGGCACGACTACGGAAGGGCCTTCGATCTTTTGAGAAAAGCGGCTTTAATGGAGCCTGATAATTCGAAGATAAATCTTATATACTCTTATATGATATTCTGGAAAGCCGTCAATGAGATAGATGCTTCGGAAAGGGAAAGGCTGTTAACTTTAGGCCTAGCGTATTACAAGCGCGCGACAGCCTTAAGTAAACACATCCATTTATACATGATAATAAACGATAAGGGGGATTACCAGCTTTTGAAGTCGATACTTAAAGATATCGGTATTGATATAGAATGACTAATTATACTGTGAGCCCTCGGGGGGGGCGGAATCATTCATTTGATCCGTATGCGTAATATCGGTTGGAGGCTGTGTTAATCCCGCAATTTCGCAAAGTTTCTTAACGTCGACATCGTGCAAGGTGTATGTGCTCGTAACCAGTTTTGTTTTCCACCCCTCAAAAGTTAACGGCCCGACGGGATCGAGGCCAAGCTGTTCAACGACCTGGTCTATAACTTTATCCAGAGACGCTAGTCTTTCCTTGGCCGTTTGCCCCGGCAGATAAGACGCTAATACATCGTCCCTGGGAATCATGCCGTTATGCGTTTTCTGATACTCACTTTTAAGCTTTGCCGTCAACTCGTTCAGCACCCTATTGATTCTACGCGTTTGAAGATTTTCTAAAACCCACCTCGTAAACTGGAACTTCCTGGGATCCGGCGCTTCCTGGTTGGCCATCATCCTTTCATACGCCGCGACATCCGCCCAGTTGACCGGCTTCTTTTCCATGACGCCTTTTAACGTTTCGACCGACTCGCCGGATACAAGCTCTATGGTTTGGCCGCCCGTTTTTACCACAACCGTCCCGCTGAAACTGGAGACCTTTGTTATGACAGCCTTACCCTGAGCGTCTTTAATATCCTGCGCGAAGGTCTTGTCCTGTTCGGCAGATGCGCCCTGGGCCATGGCGGAAGAGAGGACGAGCGCGTTTGTTATTACGAGCATAACCATTAAATTTAATAAAAAGACTTTCTTCATATCCCGTCTCCTTTTTATCATGTAATAAATATACCCTGTTCATGCCGGTTTGTCAAGTCCTTCGAAAAAAGCAAAAAAGCGCTTGACAAAAAATCGGGAATATGAGATAATTACTGCAATAATAAACTGATTCAACCTTTTAAACCCGGTCCTTGAGAGGCCGGAAAAGGAGAGATGGTATGAGAATAATGGCCCGTTTATCTGAATATTCCAGATATGCGGGTTTTTTTGTGCCTGCCTGAGGTGAAAATATGAAGATAAAAGAAAAAACCAGGTTATTAGACGGCGCGGCCATAGACAGGGCCCTCGGGAGGATTGCGCACGAGATAATGGAGAAGCTTAAATCCGTGGAGGATATTGCCATAGTCGGCATAAAGAACCGGGGGGCATATCTGGCCGAAAGGCTTGCCAAAAAGATCGGGGCCATATCCGGCAAATCGGTGCCGGTGGGAGCGCTCGACATAACGTTGTACAGGGACGACCTTACCGAAGCCTCTGATCAGCCCGTCGTCCACGCGACCGAAATAGATTTCGACATCGGAGATAAGAAGGTGATCCTGGTGGACGATGTCCTTTATACGGGAAGGACGATAAGGTGCGCGCTCGACGCGCTCATAGACTTCGGCAGGCCCGGCATGATACAGCTTGCGGTCCTCATCGACCGCGGCCACAGGGAACTTCCGATAAGGGCGGATTATGTAGGTAAGAACGTGCCGACTTCGACGAAAGAGGTAGTCGAGGTGAGGCTAGCGGAGTCCGACGGCAAGGACGAAGTGGTGCTTTGCGAGAAGGAATAGTATGGATAAGAAGACAGCCTGGACTAAAAAAGACCTCCTGGGATTAGAGTACCTTTCGCGCGAGGAGATAGAGCTTATACTCTATACGGCCGCAAGCTTCAAAGAGGTCACTACCCGCCAGATCAAAAAGGTCCCCACCCTGCGCGGCAAGACGGTGGTGAACCTGTTCTATGAACCGTCGACGAGGACCCGCACATCGTTTGAGCTCGCCGCAAAAAGGCTTTCGGCGGACGTCATAAATATCGAAATAGAGACTTCAAGTGTTAAAAAAGGAGAGACGCTGATAGACACCGGCCGGAACATCGAAGCCCTCAAGATAGATATAATCGTGGTGCGCCACAACTGTTCGGGCGCGCCGAACATCCTTTCGCGCGCCGTAAAGGCAAGGGTCATAAACGCCGGCGATGGTTGGCACGAACACCCGACCCAGGCGCTCCTCGACATGTTTACGCTTAAGTCGAAACTCGGGCGGATAGAGGGCCTGAATGTGAGCATAATCGGCGATATCGCCCATTCGCGCGTCGCGCGCTCCAACATCTGGGGGCTTACCAAACTCGGCGCCAAAGTGACCGTCTGCGCCCCGCCGGTGCTGATACCGGTGGGAATAGAGAATATGGGTGTTAGGGTTACCAGCGATATCGACGAGGCGCTTGGGGATGCCGACGCGATAAACGTCCTCAGGATGCAGTTTGAGCGGGACGGCCTTACGGCCTTTCCGTCGAAACTGGAATATTTCAAACAATACGGCATAACCAACGACAGGCTTAAAAAATGTAAAAAAGATATCGTTGTCATGCACCCGGGCCCTATCAACAGAGGCATAGAGATGTCCAGCGAAGTGGCCGACGGAAAAAATTCCGTAATATTGGAACAGGTCACGAACGGCATAGCTGTCAGGATGGCGGCGCTGTATCTGGTTGCTTACGCGAAAGAGGCGGCAAAGTGAAACCTCGCATATACCCGACTTTACACTTAGAGAGGTTCCATGTGCAATGGTATCGAGGTGGCACATGAAATATCTCATAAAAGGCGGGCATGTCATAGATCCGGCCAATAAAATCGACGGCATCTTCGATATTTTGATCTGTGACGGTAAGATAGAAAAGATCGGCAAGGATCTCGGCATAAAAAGGGACGAGGTGATCGACGCTAAGGGTAAGATCGTCGCGCCCGGATTTGTCGACATGCATGTCCACTTAAGAGAGCCGGGTAGAGAAGATGAGGAGACGGTATATAGCGGGACGCGCGCCGCCATAAAGGGCGGGTTCACGACGGTCGCCTGCATGCCCAACACCGAACCGCCTACTGATAACCCGGCCGCGGCCAACACCTTAAGGGCTATAATAAAAAAAGACGCTGCCTGTAACGTCGTAATCGTCGGTACGATAACGGAATTAAGGCAAGGCCTGAAGCTAACCGAGTTCCTTCGCATGAAGGAGGCCGGCGTCACGGCCTTCTCCGACGATGGGTCATCGGTGGACGACTGGGCGCTCCTGGCAGGCGCTCTCTCCGAAGCCGCGGCTCAAGGGCTTGTCATGATAGAACATTGTGAAGATAAGAAACTCTCCGCCGGTGGAGTTATGAATGCCGGCTTCATGGCGACAAAGATGGGATTAAAAGGCATTTCGGGCGCATCAGAATACGAAAGGGTGCAAAGGAACATAGACTTGGCCCGTAAGAAACTTTCCGGCATACACATAGCCCATGTAAGCTGTAAAGAATCGGTTGATTTGATACGTAAGGCGAAGCGCGACGGCGTAAAAGTGACGGCGGAGACCGCGCCCCACTACTTCGCGCTAACCGAGGATTGCTGCGCGGCGTACGATACTAACACAAAAATGAACCCGCCGCTACGTTCAAAAGAGGATGTCGAAGCGGTAAAAAAGGGCCTTGCCGACGGGACGATCGACACGATAGCGACAGACCACGCCCCTCACACCGACGCCGAAAAGGACGTGGAATTTGACTCTGCGCCGTTCGGAATAATAGGCCTCGAGACGGCTTTAAGCCTTGCTGTAACGGAGCTGGTCGATAAAAAAGTCTTATCCTGGAGCGAGCTCATAATGAAGATGTCGGCAAATCCGGCGAGGATATTGAGGATAGAAAAAGGCGCTTTATCAGCTGGAAGCTCCGCCGATATCGTTATAATCGATCCGGACAAAGAGTATATTTATAAAAAGGATTCTATCGGATCCAAATCTAAAAATTCGCCATTCATAGACTGGAAACTGAAGGCAAAGGTTACGCATGTATTTATGGGTGGAAAACCATGCCTTTTATAGCCGATTTCCACATTCACTCGAAATACTCGCGCGCGACATCCAGGGATATGGATTTGGGAAATCTTACCAAATGGGCGAAGATAAAGGGCATTTCGATGATGGGCACCGGCGACTTCACCCACCCTGTCTGGCTTTCGGAGTTAAAGAGTAAATTACAAGAGGTTGAACGCGGCCTATACGTTTATAACGGAATATATTTCATACTTACGGCCGAAGTTTCGAATATATACTTCAAGGCCGGCAGGACGAGAAAAGTCCACAACATCATATTTGCGCCGGACCTGAAAACCGTCGACGAAATAAATTCCGCTTTCTCGGAGTACGGCGACCTGTCCAGCGACGGACGGCCGATCCTGAGGCTCGAATGCGATAAGATGGTCCGGGATATTTACAGGATAGACCCGGACATATTTTTCGTCCCCGGCCACGCCTGGACGCCGCATTTCAGCATATTCGGGTCGAACTCGGGATTCGACGCCCCCGAAGAATGTTTCGAGGATGAGACACCGAAGATATTTTCGATCGAGACGGGATTATCAAGTGATCCAAAGATGAACTGGAGATGGTCAAAGGCGGACAGGTTCTGCCTCACGTCGAACTCAGATTCACATTCTCCGTCGAAGATCGGTCGGGAAGCGAATGTTTTTAAGGATAAGATCAATTATAAAGAGCTTATCGATATATTAAGGACGAAAGATAAGGCCAGATTCCTGTATACGATAGAATTTTTTCCGGAGGAAGGCAAGTACCACTGGGACGGCCACCGGGCCTGTTCAAGCGCGCTTTCGCCGAAGGAGGCGCTGGCGCTGAACAATACCTGCCCGGTTTGCGGCAAGAAAGTTACGATAGGTGTCATGCACCGGGTGGAAGGCTTTGCCGACAGGCCGGAAGGCTATATTGATGAATCGAGCCCGTCTTTCAAAAGCGTTGTGCCGCTCGCGGAGATAATAGGCGGCGCGTTTAAGGTGAGCCCCGACTCGGTAAAAGTGGAGAAAGAGTATTTTCAGCTCATAAAGAATTTCGGGACTGAATTTAATATACTTATTTATATGGATGAAGCCGAATTAAAGGCGAACCTGCCGGAGAGGATCGCGAAAGGCATCATCAACGTCCGTAAAGGCGATGTCCGGATCTGCCCCGGATACGACGGCGAATACGGAAAGGTGAAGGTTTTTAAGGAGGGTGAAGAAACCTCTGAAAAACAGCTAAGCTTCTTTTAGGGTGTAAGGTATGAAGCGACTCCAATGCGGAATATCAGAGAATGAGAAAATAGCGCAAAGCTTTTATAAGATGCGCGTGGAATCACTTTATCTTGCGAGAAATTCAAAACCCGGCCAATTTATCGAAGTCCAGTGCTCCGATGGTATTGAACCGCTCCTCCGCCGGCCGCTCGGCGTGCACAGAATATTGAAGAACGGAATCGATTTGTTGTACGAAGTCGTAGGGAAGGGCACCGCAATGCTTTCGGAAAAGAAGGCCGGTGAGGAGATCGATCTGATCGGGCCGCTGGGCAACGGATTCATGTTAAACGAAAAAACTATACTAGTAGCAGGCGGTATCGGCATTGCACCATTGTTAGCATTAGCTGAACAATTAGCGTATAGTAAAAAACAAAAAATTCATGTTTTCATAGGAGCAAAAACTAAAGAACATATAATATGTGCAGAAGATTTTAAAAAAATAGGATGCGATGTGAGCGTGTCAACTGAGGATGGTTCGAGAGGTTATAAAGGGTTAGTTACAAATTTGCTGAACAAATTATTTGACGATGAAACGATAAAACCATCTAACGATACAACGATATATGCCTGCGGCCCCGTCGGAATGTTGAAGACGGTAGCTCGAATTGCCAAGACTAATCAAATCCCATGCCAGGTCTCGCTCGAAGAGCGTATGGCTTGCGGCGTCGGTGTTTGCTTAGGTTGTCCGGTCAAGGTTAAAGGCGGAGAATACAAAATGGTCTGCAAAGACGGCCCGGTCTTCAATGCGGAGGAGATAGCGTGGTAGATCTATCGGTCAAAATAGGTAAGCTCAAACTCAAGAACCCGGTTATGGCCGCATCGGGGACTTTCGGGCCGGAATACGGCGAGCTTACAGATATAAATTCGCTCGGCGCGTATATCACAAAGACGATAACGCTGAAACCAAGACAGGGAAATCCGCCGCCTCGGATTGCGGAAACCGCATCCGGAATGTTAAATTCAATAGGTCTTGAGAATAATGGAGTGGAAGATTTTATAAAAGATAAACTGCCGAAATTGAGTAAAATCAAAATTCCGATAATAGTAAGCATCGCCGGCGAATATGACAACGAGCTAAAAGAATTGGCAAAACGATTAAACAAAATAAAAAGAATAAACGCGCTTGAACTGAACCTTTCGTGCCCGAATATAAAAAGGGCGCCCCTCGGCTTCGCTCGGGGCAGGCAGGGCGCGCAGATGATAGCGCAAGATAAAGACGCCACCTATGAAATCGTCAAAGCGGTTAGAAGATCAACGGCTTTAACGGTGATAGTGAAGTTATCTCCCAATGTAACAGATATAACGGAGATAGCCAAAGCGGCCGAATCGGCAGGCGCGGATTCGGTATCGCTGGTCAATACATTCCTGGGAATAGCCGTAGATATCGAGACGAAAAGACCGAAACTCGGGAATGTCACCGGTGGCTTAAGCGGGCCGGCGATAAAACCGCTGGCGCTTAAATTTGTGCGGGATGCTTATAAGTGCGTTAAAATTCCTGTGATAGGGATAGGCGGGATCATGGATTATAAAGACGCGATAGAATTTATGCTGTGCGGAGCGGCGGCCGTCCAGATAGGAACAGCCAACTTCGTGAATCCGGATACGTCTATCGAGATAATAGGCGGTATTAGAAAATATCTCGCCATAAACAAAATAAAAGATGCACGCAGCTTAATCGGAAAGTTAGAAATATGAAACCAGAAGATAGATTGATAGTAGCGCTCGACGTCGACACGGAAGAAAAAGCCGTTAAATTAGTGGAGACGCTGAAAAACGATGTCAAATTTTTCAAGGTAGGGCTGGAGCTTTTCAGTTCGTGCGGCCCGGCAATAGTTAAAAAGATAAAAGAAACGGGCTGCGAGGTATTTCTTGATTTAAAATTTCATGATATACCGAATACGGCGGCAAAGGCCTCACGCGTTGCGGCAAGATCGGGCGTGTATATGTTCAACGTTCATGCCCTCGGCGGATATGATATGATGAAAGCGGCGGTTGAGGCCTGTACGGATGAAGCGAAAAAACTGAAGATCGAAAAACCGAAGGTTTTGGCCGTAACAATATTAACCAGCATGGATGAAAAGGCCTTGAAGAAGACAGGCATAGATGATAATATGGAAAACCAGGTTTTGAGGCTCGCGCGCCTGGCGAAAGAGGCAGGTATCGACGGTGTCATAGCCTCGCCCATGGAAGTGAAGATGATAAGGCAGGCGCTGGGAGCGGATTTCCTGATAGTTACTCCGGGCGTAAGGACTGCGTCGGCGGAAGTCGACGACCAGAAGAGAACCGCGACGCCGGAAGAGGCGGTTATATCAGGCGCCGATTTCATCGTGGTCGGCCGTCCGGTCACAGAGGCGAAAGATCCCGTTAAGGCCGTAAAAGGTATTCTGTAAGAGATCAAAATATGACGGAGAAAAACGTATCAAAGATATTCGATAAATATAACGCGCTGCTGACAGGACATTTCAAGCTATCGAGCGGGCTGCACAGCGAAAAGTACCTACAGTGCGCGCTCGTCCTTCAATATCCTGAAGCGGCGGAAGCGCTCGCGAAAGAGCTTGCGAAAAAATTTGCCAAAGAGAAGATAGATGTTGTAATAGGGCCCGCGCTCGGCGGAATAACGATAGCTTATGAGATAGCCAGGGCTCTGGGCGTAAGAGGGCTTTTTGCAGAAAGACAGGACGGCAAGATGGTTCTTCGCAGAGGATTTTCGATCAAGCCGGGCAAGCGCGTCCTGGTCGTAGAAGATGTTATCACTACCGGCGGATCCACGAAAGAGGTCGTGGAAGTCGTTAAAAATGCAGGCGGCATAGTGGTGGGCGTCGGATGTATCATAGACAGAAGCGCTTCCCCGATAGATTTCGGCGCGAGATTCGAATCACTGGCCAAGATAAAAATAGAGACATTCAAAGAGGGCGACTGCCCTCTATGCAAGCAGAATATTCCGGTAACCAAGCCTGGCTCACGACCGGGCAGGTCTTAAGGGCAGCTAGCTCAACGGTGGAGCAATCGGTTTACATCCGATAGGTTACAGGTTCGAGCCCTGTGCTGCCCACCAATTTTGCCGAAGGCAAAATTGATCCTGAGAACGCGACGAATAGGAGCGTTCGAAGGACCTTTAGCATCTTCAGGACCTTTTTAGACGCCGCTGAAGTATCTAAATATGGAAAAAGCATGGTTTGTTTATATCGTTAAATGCAGAGACGGTAAATTATATACCGGCATCTCTAATGATGTAGATAAGAGGGTCAGCAAGCATAATAAGGGCAAAGGTTGCAGATTTACTAAATATAGATACCCTGTACGACTGATTTACAGCGAAGAATGCGGAACAAAGTCTTCTGCCAGAAAAAGAGAATTAGAAATTCAAGGCTTTAAGCGCAGTAAGAAATTGGAGCTTATCAAGTAAAGCTTGCTTTTTTAGCGGTTTTAATCTATAATTTTTGACACTTTAAAGGTATTTCGGCGGCTAAAGGTCCTTCAGCGGCTACAATGTTCCTGTTCGTCGCATTGTTTAACGCCGCTTCAGGATCAAACTTACTTCGTAAGTTTGGGGACGTAGTTCAGCTGGTTAGAACGTCAGATTGTCGATCTGAAGGTCGCGGGTTCGATCCCCGTCGTCCCCGCCAGTTTATTTAGGAAGCTTTAGAAACACGACGGAAACTCTATCCATTGTCGGTAATCCGACGGTGAATAGAGTTTTTTGTTTTCATGGTAATTTTGGGAATCTTGGTAATTTAGACACATCCTGTCACGTTCTGTCACGCTATGCCTCCCCCGTCATTCCCGCGAAAGCGGGAATC
>JAPLMI010000021.1 GCA_026387115.1 Candidatus Omnitrophota bacterium
GCGCCAACGCGGATTTTGTGAAGGTCATAGACAGGCATAACATAAGGATCCGCACTTACGAGCGCGGCGTCGAGGACGAAACGCTCGCATGCGGCACCGGCGCGGTCGCGAGCGCCGTCATCTCGGCTGAAGTAGAGAAGATGGCCTCACCCGTGATCGTAGAGACTAGAAGCGGGGAGAAGCTCAAAGTCTATTTTGAAACGATCAAAGGGGATTTTAAGAACGTTTATCTGGAAGGCAGGGCAAAACTGGTTTACAGCGGAGAAATAGAGGATTAAGATACTTCGGCAGCTATAATCCTCCTGTTCGTCGGATTATTTAACGCTGCCTCAGTATCAATTTTTCTTCGAAAAATTGAGGGGTGACTGAAAATGTTTAAAGGATCGATGGTGGCTTTGGTAACGCCGTTTAAGAACGGCAAGATCGACGAAAAGGCACTGGGTGCTCTCGTAGAGTTTCACATAAAGAACGGGACGTCGGCCGTAGTGCCGTGCGGAACAACAGGGGAATCCGCGACCCTTTCATACGACGAACACGATAAGGTGATCGAGCTCGCAATCCAATTTTCGAAAGGCCGTATTCCTGTCATAGCGGGCACGGGCTCCAATTCTACGGAAGAGGCGATAGCGCTTACCATGCACGCCAAAAAAGCGGGCGCGAACGCCTCTCTTCAGGTGAGCCCTTATTACAACCGCCCGACGCAGAAAGGGCTGTATCTGCACTTTAAGGCGATAGCGGAGGCCGTAGATATTCCGATAATAATTTATAATATCGCGTCGAGGACAGGTGTTAACATCGAACCCGAGACATTCGCTAAATTGGCTGAAATTAAAAATATTATAGGTGTTAAGGAATCGAGCGGTTCCCTGGAACAGATGTCCCGTATCAGAAAACTGTGCCCGAAAAATTTCCTGCTGATATCGGGTGACGACGCTCTCACGCTTCCGGTCCTGTCTATCGGAGGCGTCGGAATCATATCCGTAGTCGCGAATATAATTCCGGGGGACGTAGCGGATATGTGCAGGGCATTTGAATCAGGCAGCATAAAAAAAGCCGAGGAGCTCCATTATAAGATGCTGGGCCTTGTGAAGGCGATGTTCATCGAGACGAACCCGATCCCGGTAAAGACCGCGATGGGGCTTATGAAGATGTGCGAACCGGATTTGAGGCTTCCGATGTGCGAGATGCTTCCGGAAAATAGGGAAAAGCTTGTAAAGGCGCTTAAGGAGTATAAACTTATATGATCAAGATATGCGTGAGCGGTTCAAAAGGCAAGATGGGATCGAGGATAATCGAACTGGCAAAAGACGACGCCGACCTTCAGATATGCGGAGAATTTGACGTTGTCGAAGAGAATCCCGAACAATTCATAGAGGGATGCGATTGCCTGATAGAATTTACTACGCCGCAGGCTACGATGGAACATCTTGTATTGTGTGAAAAGCATAAAAAGGCGATCGTCATCGGAACGACCGGTTTATCAGACGATGAAAAGAAGAAGGTAGAAGAAGCGTCCGCTAAGATCCCGATAGTCCTTTCTCCTAATATGTCCATTGGGGTCAACCTGCTGTTTAAGGTGGTGAAGGACGCCGCGAAGGTTCTCGGCAATGAATATAATATCGAGATAGTGGAAGCGCACCACGCCCAGAAGAAGGACCAGCCGTCCGGCACTGCGAAAGAGATCGCGCGCCTGATCAGGGAAG
>JAPLMI010000149.1 GCA_026387115.1 Candidatus Omnitrophota bacterium
CGCCGCTCTTTGATGCCGGTGCGGGTAGTGATCCACTCATCCGTCGTATCTACCATCTTCTCGAGCTCTTTGTTCGTCAGGACCCGCTCGGGCAGATACGCGCCCAATCCTATTATTCCGGTCTTTTTCGATTCACACATATTTTAATAACTCTCTATCTCCTCTACGATACGTTTGTTAATATCCTGGGTTTTGAATTCGGCGGCGACCCTGATGGCGTTCTTTATCGCCTTCGGCGTCGACGAGCCGTGGCTTATGATACAGCGGCCGTCCACTCCCAAAAGCTGCGCGCCGCCGTATTCCGAGTAATCCATCTTCTTCTTCAATTTATTGAAAGCCGAACTCGAGAGAGCGGCGCCGATCGTCGCGATAAAATTGGCCTGTATCTCCTGCTTCAGGGCCTTGACCAGCGTATCCACGATAGATTCCGAAACCTTCAAGATGACATTTCCCACAAACCCGTCGCAGAGCACTATGTCGGCCGAGCCGTGGTAGATGGCGCGTCCTTCTATGTTACCGATGAAATTAAGCTTCGATTCGCTCAGAAGCGCGTGGGTTTCTTTTATAAAATCCGTCCCCTTGGACTCCTCTTCACCGACATTTAAAAGCCCTACGGTCGGGTTGGGTTTATGCAGGATATATTTTGCGTAGGCATCCGCCATTATCCCGTATTGTAAAAGATGGATAGGCTTCGGATCGATATTCGCGCCTATATCTATCAAAACGGACACGCCTTTAAGGGTCGGATAGCCTACGGCTATGCCCGGCCGCTCTATACCCGGAAGAAGCCTAAGTGACAGAGTCGCCGCGCATACTACCGCGCCGGTATTGCCGGCGCTTACAAAACCGTCCGCCTCTTCTCTCTTTAATACCTCCAGGCCGAGGACTATGGATGAATGGCGTTTGCGTCTTACCGATAACGCGGCCGGCTCATGCATCTCGATCCTCTCGGGCGCGTGCAGGATCGATATCTTATTAGAATAGTCCTTATATTTTGCGAGTTCGGCTTTTATGGCCGGCTCATCTCCTACGAGAAGCAAATCGTGGCCGTATTCCTCCACGGCCTGTATGGCGCCTTCGACCTCGACGGCCGGCGCGCGGTCGCTGCCCATAGCATCGATCACTATTTTCACTTGATGCGTCCTCCCCCCGTATTACCTTTTCTTCTTCTTTTCTTTCGCTTCTATCACCACAACGGGCTTGCCGTTGTAGTAACCGCAGAACGGACAGACCCTGTGCGGAAGCCTGGGCTTTTTGCACTGAGAGCAGACAGAAAGGTTCGCCGCATACATCTTCGAGTTCGCGCTCCTTCTCTTGTCCCGCCTTGCCCTGGAATGTTTCCTTTTAGGTAACGGCATTTCTCCTCCTTATTATCCTGTACGTATCTCTCGCGATTAAAAGCTCCTCGTTCGTAGGTATCACGAGGAGCTTCGTCTTCTTTGGCATCACATTCTTCAATTCTTTCCTGATCCGGTTGACGAGCCAGGGGTTGTTCTCTCCGACGCCGGCCGTAAATACCACCGCGTCAAGCCCGCCCATCGCCGCGAAATAAGCCCCTATATATTTCTTGATCCTGTAGATGTAAATTTCGATCGCTAACTTACAGCGCCTGGCCGCCGGGCCCCGGCCCCTGGCCCCTTTCAACACATCCCTCATATCATTGCTTACACCGGACAACCCGAGAAGCCCGCTATTTTTATTCAGAAGATCGTTCATAAAATTGAGCGACAGATTCTCTTTCTCCAGAATATACAATACCACCGCCGGGTCGAGGTCTCCTGAACGCGTTCCCATGATGAGCCCTTCCAGCGGCGTGAAACCCATCGTCGTGTCCCGCGACTTGCCTTTGTCCACCGCGGCCATGCTGCAGCCGTTTCCCAGATGAGCCGTCACCATCTTCAGGCTTTTCAAAGGACGCCCGAGCA
>JAPLMI010000200.1 GCA_026387115.1 Candidatus Omnitrophota bacterium
AGATACTGGGCTCCTGGAAATCGGTGATCGATTACATCAAAGACAGGAAGATCTCTGTCGCCTCATATCTTCAGGAAGGATATCCGCTCAGCCTTGAGAATAATTTGCTTTCGATAGCGTTCCCCAAGGACCTGAAATTTCATAAAGAAGCCCTCGAGACGCCGGATAATAAACGGCTGATAGAGGAAGCCCTGAAGGCCGTTCTCAAATCCGGTTTGAGGGTATCGCTTGTGCTGGTCGAGACGGTCGACACAAAGCGGCGGGCGACCGCGGAAAAGTATCCGGAGGAAGGCGAGGGGCGCGACGGGTTGTCCGAAGAGCCGGGCGCCGAAGAGAAAAAGGATGTAGACCCGATAGTGAAAGCCGCCCTCGAGATGTTCGGCGGCTCCATAGCGGCTAAGGGCAATGGTAAGGGAAGGGCGTCATGACCGATTTTCCGGTTTCGATGAAGGCATTGATAGAGGAATTCTCCAAGATGCCCGGAATCGGCCCGAAGAGCGCTCAGCGCCTGGCATTCTACATACTGCGCTCGTCCAAAGAGGACGCCGAAAAAATTTCCAAAGCCATCCAAAAAGTGAAGGAATCTGTCAGGTTCTGCAGGATCTGCAACAACTTGAGCGACGAAGAGTCCTGCGGGATCTGTAAAAGCTCATCGAGGAACAGGGCGCTTCTATGCGTCGTCGAAGAGCCCAATGACATAGTCACGATAGAGAAGGCCGGGAATTTTAACGGCATTTATCATGTCCTCCTCGGTTCATTATCGCCTCTGGACGGGATAGGCCCCTCCGACCTGAAGATAAGCCAACTTCTTGAGAGGGTAAAGAAGGATAAATTTAAAGAGATAATCATAGCGACCGACTTCAATACAGAAGGCGAGGCGACGGCGCTATACCTGTTAAAGGCGCTGAAGGTTTCCGGGGCCAGGCTCACGAGGGTGGCCTACGGCATACCGGTAGGCGGCGACCTTCAATACGCCGACCAGGCTACGATCACAAAGGCGTTCGAAGGCAGGCGCGAATTCAAATAATCTTGACGGTGTGAATTTAGCGTGATATAATTTATAATTAACTAATACGGAGGGCAAATATGGGAGCGATCTTAACGGCGATTAAGAGGGGATTTGGCGTCGCGGCCAAAAACCTGGGACTTGTGTTGATTTTGATCGTGTTTAACATGATAGGAAGCCTCGTAAGCATGCCGTTCGCGGTCATGCCGGGACAAACACCCACCCCGCAGATGACGGCGTCCGCCCTGATCTTCAGCGTAATCTTTATATTGATCAGCATATTCTTCCAGGGCGCAAGCCTGGCCTTAGTCAGGGATTACGTAAAGGCGGGCGTCGCGAAACTCAGCTCTTTCGTCTCTTACGGCGCGAAATATTACCTCAGGCTTTTCGGTTTGAGTTTGTTAATAATACTTATTATAGGTATAGCGGCGCTTGTGGCAGGACTTTTGGTTGCCGCCACCGCACCACTCAACAATGCCATAGTGACGAACATAGCGATTGGTGCCGCCGTAGTGATCGTGTCCATCGTCGGACTTTTGTACTTTGTTCCGCTTACGCTGTCGCCGTATTCGCTTATTTGCGGCGAGTTGGGCGTGATCGCGGCGATGAAGGACAGCCTGGCTGTAGCGAAGAAGCCGTTCTCGAGAGTCCTCTGGCTCCTGCTTTTGTTTGTGCTTCTCATACTTATCGCGCTCGGCATCGGGCTGGTCATCGGATTTGTGGTGGGCTTGTTGACGGCGGTCATGCCCGCCGCGGCCGGCCGCGTCGTGATGGCGGTAGTGACGAGCTGTATAAACGGTTATCTCGGCATAGTGATGACCGGGAGCTTCATGATATTCTACCTGGGATTAAAAGAAAAATAGATGAAAGAGTTGACTGAGATTCGCTGGCATGGCAGGGGCGGCCAGGGAGCAAAGACGGCCGCCCTTTTATTTGCGGACGCCGCTCTCGCGCAAGGGTTATACGTTCAGGCATTTCCGGAATACGGCCCTGAGAGGATGGGCGCTCCGGTAGCGTCATTCGACCGCATATCTTCAAAACCGATCCTTCTGCATTCAGGCGTCATAAATCCCGATATCGTGATCGTATTGGACCCCACCTTGATAGATACCGTAGACGTAAAGGAAGGGATACCCGACGGCGGCACCATAATAATTAACACTGAAAAATCGCCGGCCGATATTAAAAAAGAGCTCGGTATAAGCGGCTCGATCAAAATTTACACCGTTGACGCGTCCAGGATATCGAAAGAGACGATCGGAAGGGAGATACCGAATACTCCGATGCTCGGCGCTCTGATAAAAGCGACGGGTATACTTGATTTTAACGGGATGGTCGAAGATACCAAGAAGAAGCTGGAGAAGAAATTCAAGTCGAAACCTGAGGTTATCGAAGGCAACATCAAGGCGATCGAGCGGGCATATAAAGAGGTTAAATCTTAAGATGGCGGCCAAGAAAGAGAAACCGGGCTGGAAAGAGCTCCATGAGGGGGACCTGATAATCGGAGGCGGCACAGCCAAAGATTTTAAGACGGGCGACTGGCGGTCAAAGAGGCCGGTCCTGATCCCCGAGAAATGTATAAACTGCCTTACTTGCTGGGTCTATTGTCCCGATTCGGCCGTGATAGTAAAGGACGGCAAGGTCGTGGGCTTTGATTACGAATATTGCAAGGGCTGCGGAATATGTGAGCACGAATGCCCCGTGAAAGGCAAGGCGATCAAAATGGTGACGGAGAAAGAGGCTAAGAAAAACGAAAAAACGTAAAAACGAAAGACCGAAAAAACAAAAAAGATGGCGAAGACAAACATAGTAGCGAGAACCGGAAATGAGGCGATGGCCGAGGCGATGCGCCAGATAAATCCTGACGTAGTCGCGGCATATCCGATTACCCCGGCCACGGAGATAGTCCAGATATTCGCCGGCTACGTCGCGGACGGGCTGGTCGATACGGAATTCGTGCCGGTGGAGAGCGAACATTCGGCGATGTCCGCCTGCATAGGGGCGAGCGCCGCCGGCGGCAGATGCATGACAGGCACTTCAAGCCAGGGCCTGGCGCTGATGGCGGAGATGCTATACATCGCCGCGGGCCTCAGGCTTCCGATAGTGCTGGCCGACGTGAACAGGGCGCTCTCGAGCCCGATAAACATACACTGCGACCATTCCGACACGATGATGGTGAGAGATGCGGGCTGGATCCAGATATTTTCCGAGAATGCCCAGGAAGCCTACGACAACATGGTCCAGGCGGTAAAGATCGCCGAGCATGCAAAGCTTCCCGTAGTAGTTACCACCGACGGTTTCATAATAAGCCACGGCATGGAGAGGATCGAGATCATCGATGATGCCGAAGTGAAGAGATTTGTAGGCGAGTATAAACCGGAAAATTATCTGCTCAATCTTGATAAGCCGATCACCGTCGGAGCGCTCGATCTCCAGGATTACTATTTTGAGCATAAGAGGCAGGAGGTCGAGGCGATGAAGAAGGCATCGGCCGTGATCCTCGAAGTAGCGGGAGAGTTTTCATCCAAATTCGGCCGCTCGTATGGATTATTCGAAAAATATAAGCTCGATGACGCGGATTGCGCTATAGTCGCAATGGGGTCGACCGCGGGAACGGCAAAAGTGGTCGTGGATGGATTAAGGAAGAAAGGTCTGAAGGCCGGGCTTCTGAAACTACGGGTATTCAGGCCTTTCCCGAAAGAAGAGATAGCTGATGTCCTGAAAAATTTGAAGGCGATAGCCGTGATGGACAGGTCCGATTCGATGAACGCGCAGGAAGGGCCGTTATGTTTAGAGGTAAAGGCGGCCATGTTTGATGCCTCGGCGAAGAAAATTTTACTGAATTACATATACGGCCTGGGCGGCAGAGAGATAAAGCTTGAAGAGATAGAAGGTATCTATAACGATCTTTTCGAGGCGATAAAAGGTCATGCGAAAGATAAAGTAGTTTATCTTGGCGTAAGAGAATAGTGATGAATCTGAAAGAATCCGCTAAAGGGGAAAATTTATTTACCGGCGGGCACCGCGCGTGCGCCGGATGCGGCGCCGCCATGATCGCAAGGCAGGTTTTGATGGCAGCCGGTCCGAATACCGTCGTGGCGAGCGCTACAGGATGTCTTGAGGTAGTCTCTACGATATTTCCGTATACGGCATGGAACGTCCCTTTCATCCACAGCGCCTTTGAGAATGCCGGGGCGACGATCAGCGGCGTCGAGGCGTTATATAAATCATGGGTGAGGCAGGGTAAATATGATAAAAAAGTGAATTTCATAGCCTTCGGCGGGGACGGCGGCACTTACGATATCGGCCTGCAGTCGCTGTCGGGCGCGGCCGAGCGCGGCCACAATATTCTATACGTCTGCTACAATAATGAAGCTTATATGAATTGTCTCAGCACATCTTCTACGATCATGACGAAAGACGGTTTAAAAAAGATAACCGATGTAAAAGAGGGCGATGATGTATATGCCTTCGATCAAAAGACTCATCAGTTGGTCCTTAAAAAGTGCAGCGGCGTGTTTGATAACGGTATTAAAGAAGTCTATGAGCTTTCGACTTTACATCATTCAATAAAAGCAACATCAAACCATCCATTTTTGGTGGTGAAGAGAAATGGCCGCGGCAGGGAAAATGCATTAGCATGGAAAACGCTCGGAGAGATCAAGACAGGCGATGAAGTTATTACTTTGAAGAATATAGATAAAGAAAGGCCGGGGACGTTCGATTTCAAAAAATCCAAGAAGGGCGATTATAAGGTAAACAAAATAAACGAGATAAATATTCCAGCCTCTTCCAGCCCTGAATTAATGAAATATCTGGGTATATATGTCGGAGACGGCTGGACGAGGCCGGAGAAAGCAGAGGTGGGATTCGCGGTGCCGGAAGATTCCGAAGCCAGAGGAGTCTTAACTGAACTTCATTCTAAAATCTTCGGCAGCCCGGTAAACAGGCTCGAAAAAAATTATGTATATGCGAACTCTGTAAATTTGGCAAGGTTTATTGATTCCTTAGGTTTTAACAAAGGCGCGAAAAATAAGACGATACCGGATTGGGTGTTTTCTTTGCCGAAAGAGGAAAAAGAGAGTTTTATTCAGGGACTGATGCTGTCGGACGGTTATAGAATCGGAAATAGCGCGCGATATGTATCAGCAAGTAACGACTTGCTCAAGGCATTGAGGTTATTATTGCAGATTACCGGATATAGAGTAGGCAAAATTCATCAGCAGACGAAAGTTAAAGGCACGTTTTGTGTTTACAGAGAGCTATTGAAAGATTCTACTTATGGGTATGTCTGTTTTAGCAAGAAAAAAGGATGCGATATAAAGAAATACCCTAATCAGTATAGATATCAAAATCCGCTGATAGAAAATAAATATTTTGACACCGAAAAAGTGCGCAGCATTAAATTAATAGGTAAAGAACCGACGTTAGATTTAAGGGTTGAGGATGAGCATAATTTTATCGCGGATGGGATAGTTGTCCATAATACCGGAATTCAGCGCTCGGGCGCGACGCCGAGAGGCGCGGATACGACCACCGCGCCCGTAGGGAAAGTCAAGAAGGGCAAAGAGCAGTACAGAAAGAATCTCACCGCGATAATGATCGCGCACGGCATACCTTACGCCGCGCAGTCGACCGCGGGAAACTGGCGTGACTTGACCTCGAAGGTCGAGAAGGCGCTTTCGATCGAAGGGCCGAAGTTCATAAACGTCTTCCAGCCGTGCAGGCTTGGCTGGGGATATGAGCCGGAACTGACGTGCGAGATGGGCCGCATGGCGGCGGATACCTGCGCATGGCCGCTTTACGAAGTCGTTAACGGAGTATACCGCATCACATACAAGCCCAAGGAAAAAAAGCCGATAGCCGAATGGCTGAAACTTCAGGGCAGGTTCAGGCATCTTTTTAAACCCGAGAACAAGGCGATGCTTGACGATATACAGAGAGTGGTCGATGAGAATTGGGAAGGGCTCCTGAAGAGAGAGAATCCCGTTTCGAAATAAGATTCGATAAAAACCGCCTGATAGCTACCTTCTATACCCGCAGTCCGATTTTGCGCAAGTTTCGCACTGAGACCTTTTCTTCCCGAACACGCCCTTAGGCCCGATCCCTACGATAGCGGTTATCGATTTCTTCGGCGCCATCATGCAGTTTTTATTAATCGTGATCCCTATTTTTGAGAAGTCAAGCGCTTTATTAAGCACGAACTGTTCTTCTATGGGGAAGTCGCAATAGCCTGGGCTGAAACGCATTGAAACACTTAACCCTTTAGGCGCATAAGTTTTTCGCAAGTTATCTTCGACAGATTCGGCCAGCGATTCGCAGGCGAATGATCCTATCCTGTCCAGGATATAGCCGCGTAAGCAGTCGCCTTTCTCCATATATTTGGTCGCGGCCTCCTCGACGCCGCGCCCGATCGTGACTGCCATAATGTATAAATAGGCGGCACCCTTAAGGGATGAAGATATTTCTCCTGTTGACAACCTGATGCCGTCCTCGAGCTTAATCGAAGGACCGCTCATATCAACGATTTTTTTCTTAGCGAGGGCTGCCTTAGGAGCGGCTTTGGATCCGGCTATTCTTAAGCAAACGTCGGCGCAGGCGAGAATGGATCTTTTTATACCGGGTTTTTTAACGGTAAGGACCCCCTCTTTTTTTAAAAAAATGTCCTTTACCCATTCCCAGTCTATGGCGGGATTATATCGTCGCATATCAGGATATATTATACCATTTTACGTAACCTTGACAAAAGGTTATGTATTAGGTATACTTAAACCGATAATGAAAAAATAGAGGGTAACATGCGCAGGATATTTAGTGTTCTGTCAGTAGTTTTTATGTTTTCGCTGTTATTTTATGCGGCGGCGGATGCGGTGTCGTCAGTTAAAAATGTTACGGTGGCGGATGTCCGAGGTAAGGCAGAGGTTATAGGCCAGGGTTCCGGCAGCGCGGCGCCTGTAATATTCGGGATGAAGGTTGGCTCAGGAGATACGATAAAAACTCAAAAAGATTCGTATGTGGATCTCAGTTTTGACGCAGCCGGCCAGGATGCCATGGTGAGAGTCGAGGCGAATTCTAACATGAAGATCGCGGACTATATCGCATCGAACAAGCTCGAAAATAAGAAGATAGCGCTTGAGCTTGCGATGGGCGATGTGCTCATCAAGGCTAATCAGCTAAAGAACGAATCCCAGTTCCAGGTGCGGACACCAACGTCTGTCGTCGGTGTCAGGGGAACGGGTTTTAAGGTAAGCGTTTCAGCTGAAAAATAATACCGTCTCCATATATTTTTTATTAAGAGGGTAGCTAAAAAAAGCGCTACCCTCTTTTTCTACCGTGCGGGAAGGCCTATGATTTTTTCAATTTTTACGAAAATGAAAGATTCCATTTACGAAAACGCCTTCAGGCACAGGCACGGTGTGAGATGGGTATTGGCCTTTGTGGTCGCTATCATCGTGCTCGTCCTGTATGAATTTGATATTTTTGGCAGGTTCGAGCTTATGAGCCTGGATTACCGCTTCATTCTCAGGCACCCTAATATAGGGGCTTCACCTATCGTCTTCATAGACATGGGTGAAGACAGCATAGAGGCGATAGGGAGATGGCCCTGGCCCAGGAAGTGGCATGCCACCCTTATCAAGATCCTTTCCGAATACAACGCCAATGCGGTAGCACTGGACGTACTTTTCTCCGAACCCCAGGACGCGGTGGACGATACCGCCCTGGCGGAGGCGATGAGGCAGGTGAAATTTGTCTATCTTCCGATATTGTATAATCTGAAGGTGGAAGACACAAGATACGCATACAGCGGTTACGGCATAAGCTCCGTTATGAGGCAGCTTCCGGCCTTCGAAAAAGAAGCGAAAGGCACCGGCCACATTAACACTGTTCCAGACTTGGATGGTATCCTGAGAAGAGTGCCGGCCATCATTAAGTTTAAGGATGCTGTAACGTATCAGTTCGGCCTGAAAATGGGACTTGACATGTTGGGGATAAAAGACAGGGATATATCTTTTTATCCCCGCAGCCACTTTATACTTGCGCGGATGCCCGGTGATAGGGTTATGAAGATACCTCTCGACGACTATAACGAGCTCGTAATAAACTGGCAGGCGAAATGGGGAAAAGAATTCAGGCACTATTCATATATCGATATCATACATTCGTATGCTCAGATTAAAGAGGGTAAGGCGCCTATAATCGATTTGAGCGGGTTGAAGAACAAGATATGCATAGTGGGCCTTACCGCCTCGGGGCTTATAGATATAAAACCGATACCCATTCAGAATATCTATCCGGCTGTAGGGATCAACGCGATGATCCTGAACAGCGTCCTGAAAAATGATTTTCTACACATCCTTCCGAAAAGGTACAATATCCTCATCATAATTTTGATGTCGATATTCGTCACATTGTACCTGTCGAATTTCCGTCTTTTAGGCGGCATGCTGATGTCCATAATCACGATAGCCGCCTATTCGGTCATTTCGATAGCGATATTCAGCTTCTTCAGCACGGCGATATTGACATTTTATCCGATACTCGCGGTGTTCCTGTCTTACAGCCTGACATCGCTCTACACACAGGTCATTCAATCCGTCGAGCGCGCGCGCCTCTTCAAACAGGCGACGAGAGACGGGCTCACATATCTATATAACATAAGGCATTTCAATCTTTTGTTTGAAGCCGAATTCAGAAATGCCTTCATGTATAAATCCAGGCGGCTTTCGATCGTAATGGCCGACATAGATAACTTTAAGCACATAAACGATACATACGGCCATCAGGCGGGCGATACCATACTGAGGGAATTTGCCAGGACGATACAATCGAAATGTAGAGAAGTCGACGTGATCGCCAGATACGGCGGGGAGGAATTTATCGTGATGCTGACAGGAGCCGGGGAGAAAGAGGCCTTTGACATTGCGGAGAAGATCCGCCTCGCGGTGGAGGCCAGGAGGTTCAAGTTTAAATCGGAAACATACCATACTACTATAAGCGCGGGCGTCGCGGAATTTTCAGGCGAAAAGAATAAGGATGATCTTATAGAGAAGGCCGACAAGGCGCTGTACAAGGCCAAGCACGAAGGAAAGAACCGCGTCTGTCCGGCTTCATCGGTTAATGCCGGAACAGAAAACGCTCCGCCATATACGCATTGACCTGAATTATGTTCGAAAAAGGCAAGAGGCAGATGATATAGCGCCCCTGCAGGAAAAAAGCAAAAAACACCGCAACCGCCTTTATTATATGGTATACTTTTTTTGTGAGTATAAAAATAAGAAAAGAACATCTCGAGATGCTCCTGCTTGCGGCAGTGGTATCGGCAGCCGTATCCACCGTATTCAATTGGTATTCCGAAACTGCCGGACGGCAGGTCGGTTCGTTCGAGTACGTAAGGAAGGCCGAAAATCTGATAGAGAACGGCAGATTGCAGGATGCCATCAGATATCTGGAAAAGGCCCATTCATCATCTCCGGAAAACGAGGTCATAGCGGCTCAACTTGCCAATACGTATTCGCTATACTCCGACAGGCTTGCGCGATCAGATAAATACGAAACAGCGATAGGCTCTCTTAAAAGGGCCTGTGATGTAAGGCCTTGCTCTAAGACGGCGCAGGCATTGGCGATCATGTATTCCAAGAGGGCTATATCGAGGGCGAGGGGCGACCCCGCCGGTACTAAGGCGGACTTAGAGAACGCCCGGCAGGCGGCTTCCTCCTCGGCGATAGCGAGCAGAAATTTAAGCGTGTCTCTATTTAATGATGCTGTCGCAGAGTCGAAGGCCGGGAAGGATGGCATCGCGATAGTGCTGCTTAAAGAATCGTCCTTGACATACAAAGACGCGTCATTTCTTGAACTACTGGGCGACATTTATTACAAAAATGCGGATTTTGAGAAAGCGCGTTTTTATTTCGGAAGAGCGCTTGCGATGTCATCGGAGAACGCACCTCTGAAGCGGAAATTTCGCAAGGTCGTAAAGGAGGTGAGCCTTGCGAAGACCGAGGAGTCCAGAGATTTCGCGCATTTCGAATTAAGATATGACAAGGATCTTGCGGTCGACGCTAGTTCCGTAAAAGAAATCCTCGACAGATGTTATCTGGATGTAGGCGGGGACCTTAAATATTTTCCGGATTCGAAGACGGTTGTTTTTTTGTATTCCCCGTCCGATTTCAGAAGAATATTCGCTTTGTCGCCTGCAGCGAGGGCATTCTACGACGGCAGTATCCGCATACCGCTTTCGGAAAAGGCGCTGACCGGAAAACAATTAACCAGCCACATATATCATGAATATACGCACGCCGTTGTCTATGCCAGGACCGGCAGCAATTGTCCGGTATGGCTTAATGAGGGGATAGCGGTTTGGGAAGAACATAAAAAGGATCCGGCGATTTCTTATATATTCGCCAGGCTGGTCGACAAAGATAATATTTCGCTCGCGTTTTTGCATATGCCGTTTGATCAAGGGGATGAGAAAGAAGTTAGGGCGCGATATCTGGTCGCTTACAGCGCGGTGAAATATATCATCGCTACCTCGGGGCTTGCGGGTCTTAATGTTATACTATCCCGCATAAAAGAGGGGCTGCATGTGATCAACGCAATAGAGGACGAATTCCTGATTTCGGAGAAGGAATTCGAGAGGCGCTGGAAAAATTATGCCGTCAGGACGTACCTCGCAGGTCGTTGATTAAAGTGTTTTTATTATGTTTGAAAAACACCTTATGCTGTGATACAATTTCTCCAGCTCTTTAACACTCCCCTGTAGCTCAGTCGGTAGAGCATCTGGCTGTGCACGAGGCGCGAAGCGCCGAGTGCAAAACTCGGCGCACAGCGTCAGCATGAAGAAAGGAGGTGACATTTGGCAAAAGTTGATAAACGTCGATATAGCGATAGACGCCAATATTTGATACGAGCCGTTCGCGCAAGACGAAAGAAAATCAGGCAAATGGCTGTGGATTATAAAGGCGGAAAATGTGAAGTATGCGGATACAATCGTTGTATTGATGCACTTGAATTTCATCATAAAGATCTGATCGATAAAAAATTTGGCATATCCGAAAAAGGATATACTAGAAGCTGGAAAGATGTGGTGAAAGAGTTAGGCAAGTGCACAATAATTTGTGCCAATTGTCATCGAGAGCTTCACGCTAAGTTAGCAGCTCCCACGGGAAACCGCGGGATGAAAAAGCGGGTAAATTCAGGGAAAGCCCGGACGACTGGGTCAATCCTGAGCCAAGCCCCGGATTATAGTGATCCGAGGAAGGTGCAGAGACTAGAGACTCGCTGCCTAAAGCCTGAAAAGGCTATGGCAATGGTATAGTCCGACTCTCCGAGTAATCGGAGTCAGATCGTAACCAGAGTGTCGTAGGTTCGAGTCCTACCGGGGGAGCCAATTTAGACGAGAAAGCCCTTTAGCGATTAAGTTAAAGGGCTTTCTGTATGTAGGAGAAAGAGTTGCGTCATTGAGGGTGCAGTTCGATAGTATATAGTGTAGCAGTTTAGCCCTCTTGAGGGGTGCTTGCTGTAAGTATAAGCGGTGCGCCTTGTTACAGAGTTCTAAGATATGAACGCCTTGAGCGA
>JAPLMI010000151.1 GCA_026387115.1 Candidatus Omnitrophota bacterium
GAGCCTGCGCGGTTCGTCGCAATAAGAGGGGATGGTAAATGCAGGGATCAAACATAAAATAATAAGAATGCGGCGCATGGCCAATATTATAAAACCGGCGCCGCCATATTGTCAACCTTAATTGGTATCAGTGGTTTACAATTACCGTAGCCGACCGCGTAGGTCATATCGAGTCAATCTCCCAGCAAATCTACGCGGTCATATCGATCAGACTCCGAGAAACAGGATGAAGCCGCCTGTAAGCGCTATTACCAGGCCGGCGAAGGCATGCGAATACCTCTCCGCTATATCATGCCTGATCAGCTGAATTCCGAAATGCGCCAGAATGGTCTGCGCAAGCATCATGAATATCGTGACGAAAGAAAAGACCGCGCTCGTAAGGATTATCCCATGCCATCCGAATTCGGTCGCGAGAAACATGAGGGGTATCAACGGTTCACACGGTCCCAGGACAAATACCGCAAATATTGTCCAGAGCGTGATCGTTTTTGAATTGAGGGCCGCGGCGTCAATATGCTCATGCTTATAGTCCCGGGCCTTCTTCAACCCCCACACGGTATAGGCGATGCTGAAACCTATCAACAACCACAGCGCGACCTCTCCCCTTTGCTGTTCCATCACAGTCAATTTCGACAAACTGAAACCGAGAAGAATGCCTATGCCGCCGAGAACGATCGACGAGCCCACATGGCCGATACCGGATACGAGCGTCACAAAAAGCAGTTTCATCTTCGACCATCTCTTGGCCTTTCCGATAACCGCAAATGGCATCCAGTGGTCCGGGGCAAGGCTATGTAAAAACGCTATTGAAAGCGTTGACATCAGCAAAAGAAAATAACCCTTCGTCATATTGTTCTCCTTTTTGCCTATAATAATACAGGCGTTGTCAAAAGTCAATATCGACACATAAAATTTAAAAAGTATAGGCGAATGTAAAGACCAAAGAGTCGTTCACATCCACATTCGTTCCCGCAAGCGTCCTCTGGTAAGCGATGAGGGTCTGTATCTTCTCATCCGACCAGCCTATCCCGGGACAGATAAGTATCTGCCCTACATCCGATGCGGGGACAAGATAACCGTCATAGCGTCTATCCCCCTGCTTAAACCAGTTGCACTCCAGCATCAGGTTAAACCCTTTCGGTAAAAAATACTCCACGCCGAAGTCATAGTACACATAACTTCCGTATTTAATATTTACGCCGTCCACCCTGGTTTCTATGGGGAAATTATATGCAAAATCTGCGTGAAAGATAAATGGCTTCATCCTCTTAGTGAGTATAACACCGTAACCATGCTCATAAGATCCGCCTCCCGACGTGGCGCCCATAAGATCCGTCCCGAGCTTATCCTCTTTGGCTTTTTGATATTTACCCGTGGGGACCTTAAGCTGAAAAAAGTTGGTCACCTGAGGCAGCCATTTTGTCTCGTCCAGCGTGCAATAGCGCAAGAATAGGTAGCTATCCCCGAACCCGGTCGACGCCGCATGCCTGCCGTCCTTATGATGCAGATTCTGCTGGTAAACCCCCTGACCGTCCACCTCAAGCCTGTCGGTAACGGAATACTGCGCGAAGAGAAATTCCTGGTATTGCGATTTTGTCTCTTTATTCTTATATGATTTATAATGGCCGGCCTCGTTGAAGGTGCCGCGCGTGTGGTTATAGAAGAAGAAAGGTTGTATTAAAAGCCTGCCCTTTTCGCAGAGGGGCGCGGTCCAGGCTGTGACCGGCCCTACGGACGGCGGATCCCATTCTCCGTGTTTAACATCACAACTATCATCTGAAAGACAGACGCGCGCTAACGCCGCGATAATAGAAACCGTTAAAATCAAAACGATAAAAATTTTTCTTAAATATTTCATTAAAAAATGCGGTTGGCTATTCCGGATTTTTGTAATAATTGGCGCGGACATCGTACTCGTCTTCTATCTCGCCCACTATCTCCTCGACCAGGTCTTCCAGTGTAACGAGACCTTCGAGATGGCCTTTGGGATCGGTCACGAGCGCGAGATGTGTATGGCCTTTCTGGAATTCTTTCAATAACTCGGATACCTTCTTGGTCTCCGGAAAGAAGACGGCGGGGTATATTATGTCATGCAAAACCACCAGCTCCTTATTGACCGACAGGTTCAGGAGGTCTTTCATGTTTATGATGCCGACGATGTTGTCCGGGTTCTCCTTATACACAGGCAACCTGGAATAGCCGGATTCCAACACCTTCTCCAGTATGTCTTCGAATGGCGCGTTTATATCGATCGCCACCATATTCTTCTTCGGCGTCATGACGTCTTTCACGACGGCATCGCTGAAATCGAAGACCTTCGAGAGCATCCTGTATTTTTCTTTGTGGACGGCGTCTTCTTCCGCGGTTATTTTTATGAGCGCCCTCAATTCCTCGTCTGTGATAAGCATAGGCTTTATCGGCACGCGGCTCGATACAAGCCTGAGCGCAAAATTCGTAAGATAGACGAGCCCTCTGACCAGCGGAGCGCATAACGAAATAAGGGTATTGACCGGACGGGCCAGGATTAAAGATAACTTCTCGGAGTGAGTTGCCGCGAGGGTCTTCGCGACGACTTCGAAGACTATGATGGCGAGTGAGCCCACGATTGTCGCCAGAATTATACCTTTATTGCTCTCGCCGACCAGCGCGACCATCATCACCGTTATTATCGCGGCAATCAGGGTGTCTACGATATTATTCAGGACGAGTATCGTGCTGAAGAATTTTTCGGGGGCCTCCAGGATCTTTAACAATATACGGGCCGACTTAGACCCGGATGAGGCGAGTTTGCGCGTTTTTATTCTCGATACCGCTATTATCGATATCTCAGATGCCGCGGTAAGCGCCGCCAACAAAAGCAAAACAAAAATTACAATTATCGATATCAGCATAATTAATCCGCTGGTTTTACTATACCGCCTGACACTATAAGTTTAATGCCTTCCTCTATGGAAATATCCAGAACCTTGATATCCCTCTTCGGCACAAGAATCAAAAATCCTGTGAGGGGGCTGGGCGTCGTGGCTATGAAGACATGCACAAGTTCCTGGCCCAATTTTTCATTGGCTTCTCTGAAACTATCATTTGTGATAAAACCAATCGACCAGATCCCCCTGGACGGATATTCAACAAGGACAACCTTCTTAAACGCCGGGCTTTTTCTGGAAATTAACGAATCGACGATCTGCCTTGCCGCGGGGTAGATCTTTCGTATGAACGGTATCTTCAGGAACCATCCCTCGAATAACTTAAGGAGCTTTTTTCCCAGAAGGTTCGTGGCTATAAAACCCACCGCCAGAATAGTCACGAGCCCAATCATGATCCCCAGGCCTGGAATAGAAAAGCCCAAGTACTTCTTCAGGTAAAAATTTAACGCTTTACCCCATATCCCGTCGATGAAAACGAAAATGATATACAGGAGGTAGCAGGTGAGAAATACGGGCAGCGTGATCAGTAATCCTGTGGCGAAATAATGTTTGATCCTTAACATGGGCCTCCTAACGCAAAAACATGGTTATGGTTAAGGCGATAGTAAGGGTTATCAATATAACGACCGTCGCCCATGACACTATATTGAAAAATCTGGAATTTCTGTATTCTCCCATAAGGCGCCTGTCGTTTATAAGGATGAGCATGAATATCAGCACAAAGGGCAGGAAGACGGAGTTCGCCGCCTGGGAAAGCAGCATGACCATGATCAGATTTATCTTCGGAAACATGATGATGCCGGCGCCTATTATTATGAGCGCCGTGAAGAGGAAATAGAACTGCGGCGCCTCTTTCAGGCGTTTGTCCACACCGGCCTCCCACCCCAACCCCTCGCACACGGAATAAGCCGTCGCAAGCGGCAATATCATCGCTGAGAATACGGAGGCGTTGAGAAGGCCGAACGCGAAGAGGGCCGAGCAGTATTTTCCGGCCAGGGGCTCCAGCGCCAAGGCGGCGTCTTTCGCCGTCTCTATCCTTATGCCGTTTTTGAAAAGCGTCGCGGCGCACGAGATGACTATGAATACGGCCACTACGCTCACCACTATGGCGCCGATTATCACATCGAGCCTCGCGTACTTGTAATCTTTGATATTTATCCCTTTTTCCACGACGGAGGATTGCTGGTAAAACTGCATCCACGGCGCTATGGTAGTGCCCACGATCCCCATTATCATGAGTATGAAGCCTTTGTTGAAGCTGAACGTCGGGCGCACAAGCTCACGCCCCACCCCGCCCCATTGCGGATGGACAAGAAATCCTGTGATTATATAAGAAAAATAGAAGAGGCACGCCACAAGAAACACCTTCTCCACCGACTTATACGTCCCCTTGACGACGACCCACCATATCACCACGGCCGCTATGGGAAGGGATACATACCTCGAGACGCCGAATATCTCACAGCTTGCCGCGATGCCGGAAAATTCGCTGATCGTATTCGTGAGATTCGAGAAAAGAAAGACGAGCATCGCGTAAAAAGTCACTTTAACGCCGAACCGTTCCCTTATCAGATCGGCGAGCCCTTTGCCTGTAACCACTCCCATCCTTGAGCACATCTCCTGGATCACGATCAAGGCTACGAGCATCGGAAGAAATATCCACAGGGTCGAATAACCGAAATGCGCTCCGGCCACAGAATAGGTCGCGATACCGCCGGCGTCGTTATCGACGTTGGCCGTTATTATGCCGGGGCCCATGACGCCTAAAAATATCACAAGATTACGGAAGAATGTCGGTTTTCTTATAACGCCACTATCGTTCACCCCGCACCTTCTCCTTCTATACGCCTTTTGGCGGCCGCTTCTTTCTGCGCCAGGCTATC
>JAPLMI010000057.1 GCA_026387115.1 Candidatus Omnitrophota bacterium
TCTCGGCGTTTATATTGACGTAGCTCGAGCCTATCGACATCAGATACGGTTCGTCTATGAAGATTATCACCGCGGGGTGGGCCTTCTTAAGCTTCCGCACCTGCCATCTGGCCTTCATCACCATCGTCTTTGTAATGATCTCGAGGAGGTCTTTATCGTAGATTATCGCGCGTTTGTTCTGGTCGGTTACGGTCAGGGCGAAACTGACCGGGCCCGTTATCTGGCCCTTGATGAATTTGATCTCTTTCGGGGGATTTTTGAGGTTTTCCAAAAAATGATAGAAACCGGGCGCCCGGTCCTCGGACATCCTGAAAAATTCCGTATCGCTTTCGAGATATTTTCCGTATACCTCCTCGATCGTCTCCGCCACTCCGGTCGTGTCGATATACAGGCTCTTATTCGCCTCGTCAAGGACGAGTCCGGGCAGGTGTTCGGAAAACTGGGCATACATATTCTCGAGGAATGACCTTTTCGGAAGCTGCGGCCAGAACGGGATCTCTTTATAATTTTCGAATATTACACGGCAGGCTTCTTTCGGATCTTTGAACGGGACGCTTCCGAGGCCTGTTGCTTCGAAATTGAACTTCAAGCTTTTCCCCAATAACTTAAACGCTTTATCCGTTTCAGCATATTCGGGTGCGTGCTCAAAAGTTCCATCAGCTTATCGCCGAAACTCAAGCTGATTTTCCGAGATTGCAGAACGCTTAACTCGTCGGAAGAGATGGTGCCGGATTTGTCCAGGTCGAGCCCGCGCAATTCCTTTAAATCTGAAATGGCTTTTGAAGGGTCGTTCGCGAAGAACGCCTTCATGCCCTCGACGTCTTTCAACGCCTCCTTGGGCATCCTCGCCGAACCATAGACAAGTTTATACAGCGCGGACGCTAATGCCGAAGGATTGTTCCCCATGTCCACAGAGCCTTTGTCGGCAAAATATTCCCGCACCCTGGAGGCGTAAAGGACAAGAAGATTCGTCACAAAATAGAATATGAACGCTGCCAGGCCTAACAGCGCGGCGTTACCGCCGGACCTGTCCCGGGAGCGTCCGTAAAATAAGAACTGCCACGCAATACGGTAGAGGATGAGCGGTATCACGGACAGGAGCGTGATCGTAAGAACGTCCCTGTTTTTGATATGGCTCATTTCGTGGCCGAGGACGGCTTTCAGCTCGTCTTCATTGAGCAGGTTCAGGATGCCTTCGGTAACACAGATCCTCCCGTCTTTCATCGTGCGTCCGAACGCGAAGGCGTTAGGGATTGCTATTTGAGCGATTCCGATCCTTGGCGTCGGTATACGCGCGGTTTCGGCAAGCGTCTTTATCATAGACTCCAACCCGGGATTCTCGCCTTCCTTTAAATATCTGACGCGCATCGACCATTCGACGATCTTCGGCCCGATCATGTATTGGATAAATATCATGACAAATGATAATATAAGATAAAAATAGAAATTTCCTATCCCGAGGGAATAGCTTATAGCCGATATCACCGCGTATATTATCGCGAATAAAATCGCGGTAGTGAGCCACATTCTTATCTTCAAACTCCACATAAATTTTCTCCTATTTCGGCTGGCCCGAATGGAAGATGGAATATATCAGGCCCTTTAGCAGAATTCCTTCGCGCCTCTTCTGCTCTTCCAAAACGCTCTCTATGTCTTCCACGTCAATAATGCCTTTTTCGTTAAGTATGGTCCCGAGGTTCTTCTGGATCTGTTTCGTCTCCCAGATCTCTTTCTGTGTCTTCAGGGCCTCTTCCACGTCTTTTTGCGTGGCAAGGCCTTTTTCGATCAGTATTTCGCCGAATTTCGGCTTCTTCTTTTTGAATAGCCCCATATATCGCCTTTTTGAATATGCCTAGAACTGCGTCTGGACCTTCAACACCCATTCCTGGGCGGCATTAGTGTTTGTTCCCCAGACCGTCATACCGTATTGAAATTCTATATTGAACATCTTGTTGCCCTCTCTCAGAACGCTATCGCCGAAAACCTGCCAAACGCCACCGATGCGCCAGATGCCATAACTCTCTTTTATGGATCCGGTTCCGCCATGAAAAGTGTAGCCGTCAATTTCAGTCTTAACCAGAAAATACGAGGAAGGCCAGAAACCGCATTCGAAGAAATACGGG
>JAPLMI010000084.1 GCA_026387115.1 Candidatus Omnitrophota bacterium
GGTTTCATCGCTCAGAAGATATCCGCTACGCTGTCATCGACGGGAACGCCGTCGCTTTACCTGCATCCCGCGGAAGCCCTGCACGGCGATCTCGGAAGGGTCACCGCCGAAGACCTGATACTCGCGCTTTCCAACTCGGGCGAGACCGAAGAGATAGTGAAGTTTCTTCCGATCGTCAAGAAGATAGGCGCGAAACTGATCGCGATGACGGGAAATCCAAGATCCACGCTGGCAACGTTCGCGGATTATACAATAGACGTGTCCGTAAAGAGGGAGGCATGCCCGCTGGGGCTGGCGCCGACGACTTCGACGACAGCGATGTTAGCGATGGGCGACGCGCTGGCTGTCGCGCTGCTGGACAAGAAAAAATTCAGGGAGAAAGACTTCGCGTTCTATCATCCGGGCGGGATCCTCGGCAAGCGCCAGGGCACGCCAACCCGATCGTAAAAGAAAATACCAAAGTAAAGAAAGTATTGCTGGCTATCACAAACGCGCGTGCCGGATCGGCTAGTGTCGTTGATTCGAAGGGAAGGTTCGTAGGGATATTTACTGACGGAGACCTGAGGCGGCATCTTAAAACGATGCCGGATCTTGTCGAAAGAAAAGTAAGAGACGTCATGACAAAAAATCCAACAGTGATAAGTAAAGACAGGCTTGCCGCGGAGGCCTTCGAAATATTACGCTCAAAAAAGATAGACGAGCTTCCGGTGATAGACCGGGCTCGCCGCCCGATAGGGCTACTCGATGTTCAGGATCTTTTGAAGGCGGGCCTTGTATGATAACCCAGGATATTTTGGGCCGCGCCGAACGCGTAAAGCTTGTCATACTCGACATAGACGGCGTCATGACAGACGGCCGGATCATATATAGCATCTACGGAGATGAGCTCAAGTTTTTCGACGTCCAGGACGGTTTCGGGATAACGCTTTTGCATAGAGCCGGCATAAAGACCGTGATAATAACCGCGAAGAAATCGCGGATAGTGAAGCTGAGAGCCCGCGATATGAAGGTCGCCAAAGCCTATCAGGGGTATATAGATAAACTCATCGCCTTCAATAAAATCCTGAAGCGTTTCAGGGTAAAGCCCGAAGAGATATGTTTCATAGGGGATGACATCATAGATATATCCGTTTTAAGGCGGGTGGGTTTTGCCGTCGCGGTCCCTAACGCGATGGATGAAGTGAAGGCTGCCTCGCATTATACCACTTCCAAAATGGGCGGGAGAGGCGCGGTGCGGGAGATTTGCGACCTTATCCTGAAGTCCCAGAATAAATGGGACCTTGCCGCATCCAAATACCTGAAATAGTTAAACGTTATGAAGTTCAAAGTGAGAAGATACTTACTATATTATCTTGGGAGGGCCCTGGCGTTCTTATTTTGCCTTATGCCTCTTCGCGCGGGTCTTGTCATAGGCGGTTTTTTGGGTAGGGCTGCGTACCATCTTCTTCCGGAATATAGAAATATAACGATCGATAATCTGGATCTGGCGTTTGGCAAGGAAAAGTCGCCGAGCGAAATCAAAAGGATCGCAAAGGATGTATTCAGGAATTTAGGCAAGAACGCGGCCGAGCTTGTAAATTTCCCGAAAATAAACGAAAAGAATATAGGCGATTTCGTCCTTTTAAAAAACAGGCAAATTTTGGACGAGGCCTTCCGCAAGGGCCGCGGCATCATCATAATAACGGCCCATATCGGCAACTGGGAGCTGATGGCCGCCGCCTTGAGGCTGAATAATTATCCGGGCGTGACAGTCGGAAGAAAGATCTATTTCGATAAATACGATAAATATCTTAATTATTTGCGAAAGACCCATGACGTTAATGTCATATACAGGGATGATTCGCCGCGAAAGATATTGAAGGTTTTGAAGGAGAATAGGATAGTCGGGATCGTTGCCGACCAGGATGTTGACTCGGTTGAAGGTGTTTTTGTCAATTTCTTCGGCCTCGCCGCCTATACGCCGTCAGGGCCGGCCGCGATCGCCAGGGCAACCGGTGCCGCCCTCATCCCCGTATTCATAATAAGGAAGAACGGTCGGCACGAGCTGGTGATAGAGGAGCCGATAGAACTAGTGGATACCGGCGACAAGCCCGGTGATATAATTAAAAATACCCAGAAATGGTCCGATGTGATAGAATCATATATACGAAGGTATCCGGAACAGTGGGTTTGGATGCACAGGCGGTGGAAGACGAAACCGGTATGATCAGAGCCTTGATGATATTGTTGCTAGCCTGTTTTATTACCGCTGGCTGCGGGAAGAAAGAGGCGCC
>JAPLMI010000071.1 GCA_026387115.1 Candidatus Omnitrophota bacterium
ATCATCTGAAAAAATGTCGTGATCTTGCCGATGATGCTCGGCGACACGTTGATGTCGCCTTTCGTCACATACACTATTATGGAGCCGAGGACAATCATCACGTCTCTGGAAATTATTATTATAGGCACATACGGCGGAAGCCTTAAGTCCGCCGGAATGCTTCTCGAGACGGCCAGGCAGATATAGGCGCTTATCAAAAGAAGCTTATCCGCCAGCGGATCCAGTATCGTTCCCAGCTTCGTCTTCTGTTTAAGGGCCCTTGCTATAAAGCCGTCAGCGCCGTCGGAGATTATCGCCAGGATAAAGAAGAGAAGAGCTATATCAAGCCTCGAATAAACAATAGAAGCTATGAAGAAAGGTATTGAAACGATCCTCGCTATCGTTATCTTATTCGCTAAATTCATACCCATTTAATTCATCACCTTCATCCTGTGGAGCGGCCAATAAATAAATATCACCTTGCCGAGCAGGTTCTTTTTCGGGACGAATCCCCAATACCTGGAATCCCGAGAGCTTGCGCTGTTATCACCCAGGGCAAAGTAAGAGCCGTTTGGCACCACCACCGCGGCGCCCTCTTTTCCGTAATCGCCGGCGTTGTAATAATAGTTCGACCTGATCGACGGTTCATCGGCTTGTTTGCCGTCTATAAAAATTTTACCGTCCTTTATCTCCACCCTTTCGCCGGAGACCGCTATCAGCCTTTTGACAAAATCTTTCTTCGGCGTTTCGGGAGAGATAAATACTATGATATCGCCTCTCTTCGGCTGCCTTACGGCCGGAAGGTTGAAATCGGTAAACGGTACCTTAGCCCCGTAGAGGAACTTATTGACAAAGATCCTGTCGCTCACCTTAAAAGTCGGTATCATCGAGCCCGACGGGATCTTGAACGCCTGGACGACGAACGTTCTGATCAGGAGCGCGAGTATGACAGCTATGATTATCGATTCCGTCCATTCGCGGATTTGAGACTTCACATATTGTTTGTTCATGATATTCCTTTGTTTTACGCCTTGAGCGCCGCGAAGAAGGCCTCCTGCGGTATCTCGATCCTGCCGAACTGCTTCATGCGCTTTTTCCCCGCCTTCTGTTTTTCCCAGAGCTTCCTCTTTCTCGTTATATCGCCGCCGTAACATTTGGCCGTAACATTCTTGCCCACCGCCTTTATCGTTTCGCGCGCGATCACTGTGCCGCCGATCGCGGCCTGCAGAATTATCTGAAAAAGGTGCCTGGGTATCGTCTCTTTAAGTTTCTCGATGACGGCCTTGCCCTTGGGATAGGCCCTGTCTTTGAAGACGAGCGAAGAAAAGGCGTCATAGACTTCGCTGTTTATGAGAATATCCAATTTCACGATTGTCGTCGGCCGGTAATCAAGAAATTCGTAATCGAGCGAGCCGTAGCCTCTCGTCACCGATTTTATCCTGTCGTAAAAGTCGACTATTATCTCCGACAGCGGAATATCGTAGACTATCTGGACCCTGTCCTCGTCCAGATATTCGGTCGACACATATGCCCCACGCCTCGATTCGGAAAGCTCGAGAATATTTCCGATACAGGCTTTGGGCGTAATGATGTAGGCCCTGACGTAAGGCTCCTCGACCTCCTAATGACGAGATTGAGGTCGAACTCCCGCTCAAGCCTCTCCTCGATTATCTCCATATGGAGAAGGCCGAGGAATCCGCACCTGAAACCCATACCCAAAGACGCCGATTTCTCCGGCTCAAAGACAAAAGACGCGTCCGACAGCCTGAGCTTTTCGATAGCTTCTTTAAGCGCGGGAAAATCCGCGCTGTTAGCGGGATATATGCCGCTAAAAACCATCGGCTGGACTTTTTTGTAACCTGGTAGGGGCGAGGCGGCGGGATTTTCGGCGTCGGTGACCGTATCGCCGACGAAAACTTCTCTGGCATCCCTCACATTGCAGGTTATATATCCGACTTCGCCGCAGGAGAGCTCTTCAACCTGTTCTTCCCTGGGATTAAAGACGCCGACCTCGAGAATTTCATGCGCGGCTTTATTCGACATCATCATTATATTCATGCCCTTGCGAAGAACTCCGTTCATGACCCTTAAAAGTATCACCACGCCTTTATAGGTATCGAACTTTGAATCGAATATAAGAGCCTGAATCGGATTTGTGACTTCGCCGGTCGGCGCGGGGATCCTCTCCACCACGGCCTCAAGTATATCGGCGGTGCCGATGCCCTGTTTCGCGCTGGCGAGTATTATATTCGACGCGTCAAGGTTCAATATATCCGATATCTCGTGCTTCACCTTATCGATCTCGGCATTAGCGAGGTCTATCTTATTGATAACGGGGATGATGACAAGGTTATGCTCCATCGCGAGATACAGGTTAGCCACGGTCTGAGCCTCGACGCCCTGGCCGGCATCGACCACCAGGAGCGCGCCTTCGCAGGCCCCTATCGATTTCGATACCTCGTAGGTAAAATCGACGTGCCCCGGCGTGTCGATCAGGTTCAGTTCGTATGTCTTACCGTCCCTGGCCTTGTAATTGATGCGGACGGCGCTCGCCTTTATCGTGATGCCGCGTTCGCGCTCGAGGTCCATGTCGTCGAGAAGCTGGTCGTGAAATTCTCTTTCGCTTATCGCGCCGGTGAATTGGAGAATCCGGTCCGCGAGCGTGGATTTGCCGTGGTCTATGTGGGCGATGATAGAGAAATTACGGATTAAGGATTTGTCCATTTGTTATACGCTATCCGCTAAATGCTATACGCTATATGCCAGCTTCTTCCCGTATTCGAGAATCGCGAGCGCCTTTTTAACGCTGGCCGCTTCCGCGTAGACCCTCAGGATCGGCTCGGTTCCCGAGAGCCTCATCATGAGCCACGACGAATCGCCGCAGATGAATTTATAGCCGTCCGTCGTCTTTATCTCAACCACTTTCCCATCTAATATATTTTTGGGCGGCGTATTCTTCAGAAATTCCAGCAATTTTGGCTTCTTATCGTCCGGGTACTTTAAATCAAGCCTCCGGTATTCGTATGTCCCGTATTCCTTATCTATGGATTTTAAAATATCCAGTAT
>JAPLMI010000179.1 GCA_026387115.1 Candidatus Omnitrophota bacterium
GTTCGTCTTCATCGATGTACCGGGCGCAACGCCGAACAGTCCGGTCTCAGGATTTATCGCCCACAATCTGCCGTCGGGCCCGATGTTGAGCCATGCGATATCATCTCCGATCGTCCAGATCTTGTAGCCGGGAAGCGCCGATTCGAGCATGGCAAGGTTCGTCTTCCCGCACGCGCTGGGAAGCGCCGCGGTGACGTACGTGATGTCTCCGCGCGGATCCTGGATGCCCATTATGACCATGTGCTCGGCAAGCCAGCCTTCCTGCAAACCGAGATATGACGCGAGCCTTAATGAAAAACATTTTTTTCCGAGAAGGGCGTTGCCGCCGTAACCTGAGCCCACGCTCCAGACAAAATTCTCATCCGGGAAATGCATGATGTAACGTTTATTCGGGTCGAAATCGCCTACGGAGTGAAGCCCCTTGACAAAGTCTTCGCGGCTTCCGATCTTATCGATGGCGCCTTTGCTCATCCTCGTCATTATACGCAGGCTTACCGCGACGTAAGATACATCGGTCAGCTGCACGCATGCCTTCGCGTAAGGCGACTGCGGGTGGCCCATCATATAAGGAAGGACATACATCGTCTTCCCGCGCATACACCCCGACGAGATCCCGCGCATCTTCTCTTTCGCCTCGTCCGGGTCCATCCAGTTGTTGTTCGGCCCCGCGGTCTCTTTTTCGGGATGGCAGACGAAGGTAAGGTGCTCTGTGCGCGCCACGTCCGTAGGATGGCTCCTGTGAAGGTATGAATTCGGGAATGTCTTATGGTTGAGCTCGCGGAAGATGGGCTGACTTGCGATCTTCTCTTCCTTCATGCCGATCTCTATAAGCCGGCGCGCCTCATTTTCGGATCCGTCGCACCAATAGATCTTGTCGGGCTTAGTCAGCCCCGCCTGTTCTTCAACCCAATTCTCCAATGGTGTCATTTTTGCGGCTCTATTATAACTTTGATCGACTCTTTCGCCTCGGTTACAAGCTTGAATCCGCGCCCGGCCTCGCCGAGTCCGAACCGATGCGTTATCATATCATAAACGTTTATTTTATGCGAGGCAATTTTCTCTAATGCCTGACGGTGATCGTCGGGGCTTCCGGCGTAGGAGCTTGTAACGGTAACCTCGTTACGCCAGAATATATCGTTTATGGGAACCGGCACTGTCACATCTTTGCCGGCCGCGGAGAAAACCAAAACCGTTCCGCCGCGCTCGACAGATCGCAAGCCTTGTTCAAAAGCAGGTGTTGCCCCGGCGCAAATGACCACATGGTCGGCCAAATATCCGCCGTTCAGGCTTTTCAGCCTTTCCGGGGTATAATCCTTTGCATTTATCGCGTGATCGGCTCCGAATTTCCGCGCGGCCTTCAGCCTAAATTCCGAAATATCCGTCGCTATCACGATCTTAGCCCCGCTAAGCTTCGCGAGCTGAATATGGAGCAGGCCTGAAATGCCGCTTCCGATAACAAGGACCGATTTGCCTTTTTTTCCGCCACAAAGATCGGCGGAAAGGCCGGACAACTTCTGGCCTCTTATAACGCACGCCAGCGGCTCGATAAATGTCGCCTCCTCAAACGATACATTCTTCGGCAGTAAATAGACGCCGCCTTTTTCGATGTTTATTTTCGGAACGCGGACAAATTCGGAAAAACCGCCCGGATCAAAATTGGTCTTTCTCAGTGTATCGCAGACCGACTCGTGGCCGGATCTGCAGAAGCGGCACTCCCCGCACGGCACATGGTGCGACGCCGAGACCCTGTCGCCGACTTTAAAATTCTTGACGAGCTTACCGGTTTCTGTTACGACACCGGCGATCTCGTGCCCCAGAACGAGCGGCACCCGGCCGATACGGTACCACTCAAGGCAGTCCGTCCCGCAAATACCGCAGGCCTCGATCCGCACGAGAAGTTCGCCCTCGCCTATAGCAGGCTTCGGCCTCTCCTCGAGCCGAACATCAGAATTGCTGTAATATGTCGCAACGCGCATAATCATCGATAACCTCTCAGAGGTCATATCGGTACTACAGAATTTTCTGTAACGATGATGTTACAAAATCTCCGTCTCTATTCTTTCTGTCAGGAATGTTTATCTCATCGATCCTGGCCACACCTTTAGCCTCAAGCGCCTTTCGTATATTTTTGAAGCAGCTGCCGACGCCGAGGCCGCTGCCCGAAGTCAATAGCGCAACGACCCTCTTCCCGTTCAGCCCCGAAACCTTATCAAGAAATGTATTTACCGCCGGTGTCGGGACAAGCGCCCACACAGGAGAGCCGACGAGCACCAGATCGTATGAGGCGGCGTCATATTTGACATTGCCCTCAAGCTCCGGTTTTTCTCCGCGGCGCGCGGCGGCGCATTGCCCGATGAACGTCTTGACTTCATCCTTAAGTTTAAGCCGCTGGATATCAACCTCGCCCTTAGCCTCTAAAATTTTGCCGAAAATCTTCGCGATCCTATCCGTATTGCCGCTGAACGAATAATAGGTTATGAGGCTCTTCATCCGCTACCTCCTTCTATCCATTTTTCATCCGTCACAAAATGGGCGATGCTCTGCCTGCAATCGTAAGAGTAGACCACATGGATAAGCCCGGAGCTGTCCTGTATAATAGAAGGGTAAATGCTGGTACTGCCGGGTTTAAGATCGATCGACCTTACGTGCGGCCATGTCCTGCCTTCGTCATGAGACAGGGCGATGCTTATGCCTTCCCGGCTTGTCTTGGAATCATTGAATACCAGGACGACATTGCCGCTATGAAGTTTTATCATTTCGAGGGAGCAGCCCGGATTTTTAATATTAGAAACCCGCTGACCTTTCCAGCTGCGGCCGAGATCACAGCTTACCGCCTGCCAGGACAGGCGCGGCCACATACCCGTCCGCGTAAGCGCGAACAAACTCAGATCCGAACGCTGAATTATGGTGGGTTGAATGCCAAACAGGAATAGGATATATTTTGGCGCCGACCAGGTCATACCGCCGTCTCTGGAGGTAACCACAGCGGAAGATGTGGTAAAATCCGTATATACGGGTAGAAGTATCCGTCCGTCGCTAAGATTTATGGGATTAGTTCTCGGCAAAAATCCGACCGGCGTCCCAAGGTTTCGGGCCTTATCCCATGTGTAGCCGAAATCTTTGGACACCTTCATCTTCAGCGTGTCCCTGGGCCACTTGAACCATCTCTTCTCCTCCGCCCAAAACAGGAATAGCCTATTATCCCGCCCCAGATAGAGCACAGGATTTTTATTGGAAAAACCGGGAGCGCTGTTAATGATCGAGGGGGCGGTCCATTTGCCGGAAACGACCGGTTTTCTCGCGCCCCACAGGACTGCGTTAGAAGTTCCGGGCACAGGCGCGTACCAGACGGCGAATAATTCACCTCCGGGCAGTTCCACAATGGTCGGCGCATGAGACGAGGGAAGCTGTCCCGGTTGAAAGATTAGTTCCTTACAAGGCAGTCTGGAATAGATTTTAACCTGTTCCGCGGCCGCATCGGTCAGGGCGGCGGTAAAAGATATTATTACCAGGAAAAGTCCGGCTGTAAAAATGATCTTTCGTTTAATCGTCACAGATTACACCATTTCTATTATATTGCTGTTATATTTAAAGGAATGATTATAGAGCTTTTACAGGCGGGTTTCAAGTATTTTGTTTTTACATGGCGCTGCGGCTCAATTACTTATTGATTTTTTGGGACCGCGATGGTAGCATAATGATGGGGTAAGATTAAATGAAACGGAATAAATTCTGGTTTATTTTGGTATGTGCGGTCTTGTTAAACTTTATTTTTCTGAAAGAGGGACATATGGGCAGAGTGCATAACGTGGAGCTTTCTTTAGAAGATATTACCAGGGAATCCAATCTGGTTGTCATGGCGGTAAAGGTCGGTGAATCTGATGTCAAGATCACAAAACCTGAAATAACCGTTTTAAAACAGAATGATTTTAAAATCCTCGAAGTTATCTACAATCCTGTGCAGGAGCAGGATATCTCCAAAAATGATGTTATAGCGGTCTTTGAGGATATCTGGTCAAGGATCGCCGAAAAGAAACGGGGGGAGTATCTGATGGCAAATCCGGGGAAAAGCCCCATTCACAATATATACCCCGCGTCCATTGCCTTGGAAAAGATGGGAAATGACAAGCCCTACATCCTCTTCCTGAATGCCGAGGGACACCAAAGCTTCCCGGTTAAAAACGCCAAGTGGTTCAAGTACGGCCAAACGCGGGATAAGATGGACGAGCTGAAGAAAATTGTTAAAGCCAAGCTGAAAGATGTCAGCTATGCCGTCGGAATCGTTCTTGATGAAGAGGCCCCCTAACCATTCGCATAATTAAACGTTAGGGGCTTTGTTTAGGATGTCTGTTTATTTGCCGTTCATTTGGGAGGCGGCAGAACTTCGCCAATGGCAACTTCTGACCGGCGGCCGGTTCCTTTATCTATCGTAAAAGAAAAATCATGCCCCTGCCCGGACCTTGGCGCCATATCAACCGCATAATATGCGCCCTTATCGGTTATCGTAATACGCATCTCTTTTATCAATGAATCTACCCCTCCGCTCAGATTGCCGTATACTCCAAGATCTCCCTGCCCCTTCAAAACAATATCCACGAGCGCGATCGCTTTCGCCTTTTCATCCGGGTTTCCCTCAAACCGGATATTTCTATCATCTTTAGAAGTCGGATATTTATTCATAATCCCCCCTTTTTTTAATCCATTGATTTTATGCCCGCCGTCGCCTTCTTGTTTACACCCCTGCTGCAATAGGATAATGAAACAAAACAGCAGGACTTGAAAATATTTCATATAAGCTTATTCCACGCCGATTTGGCAATCTGGGGCCATCCTAAAAAGGGACACCCTACGATGTTAAATTATACTCTCTTGGTCGCTACAATGGAAGTAAATTTTTGCTCCCCCGCGAGGACGATTTTCGCAACTTTTTGGAGGAGTTCAGGGCATATTGTCTTACGGAAGAGGCGAATAAATTATATAAAGAACTTGCTGTTGCGTAAGGCGTCCTATCCCGCAAAAAATCCAAAAAAAGTCAAAACAGCGCCCAAGATAAGGATAACAATTGAATTGACTATTAGCAGGTTTTCATTTTTCTGGTAAGCTTGTATGAACTTGGACACCGTATTTGGAAAGACAATTATCCATATGCCTTTGATGAGTGCGAGCCAACCGATGATTGTAATTATCACAGTCCAGTTAGCTACCCATACATTATGGGTTAGGATAATTACAACTCCAATAACAAGCGTAAACAAGCCACCATAACAAACCAAGGCTGCATTTTTACAGAAATCGTCCACTACCTGCTGAAAAACCTTCCGGTTAAACACAAAACCTGCTCCAAGAACTAAATAACACAGACCAAAAATCCTGGCGATAAATATTGAGGTTTCCATATCCGCCTACTTTTTTATGAGTATACCCGTAAAACCGCAAAAATGCAAAACCCTCTGCAACTAATTTTGCCGCAATTAGCACAAGGTCACGAAGTGACACCTTTTTAAAAGGAAAAGATACACAAGAGAAGGAAAAAGTTTTTCCTTCTCTTGTGGTAAAGAAGCTTCGATTATTTAGATTGGTGATTCAAAAGGAAGGGGGTGACAATGAGCGAGCAATCCTGTTCGGGTGCTGTTGCGAGCGAATGCCAAGAGGGGGAAACCTTTGGTTTCCCCCTATGGAAATTTTGCCGTCTATTTCGTATCGGCAAAATTTGGCTCCGCACTCCAGAAACCAAACGCATTTACGCAAGCGCAAAGGTCACTTTCCCGATATATTTGCGCTTTCGAGGCCAAAGCCTACGGATAATCTTCGGAGAACCGCCTTATAACCTCAAAACCGAGGAGAGAATCACCGAAAATATGCTGAAAGAGGCTAAACCGATACTCCGCAAGCGTTCGCCTTTAGAAGAAGCTCTGAAATACGCGGAAGTTTATAACGAATTAACTGTTGTATCAAAGACCCAAGTAGCTATGCGTTTTGGCGTTTCCCGGGCTAGGGTATGCCAAGTAATGAATCTCTTAGACTTAGATGATACCATCAAGAAATACCTTCTGTCGATACAAGATGCGAAAGAGCATAACTTCTTTACCGAAATGTTTAAAATACTCCCTTGCA
>JAPLMI010000183.1 GCA_026387115.1 Candidatus Omnitrophota bacterium
ATTTAACCTTTGCCAACCTTACGACCTCTACTTTATTTTTCCGTCCGCGACCCACTCGTCGACCCTTGAGCGGTCGAACCTCCAGGAATCCCCTTCCTTCATGCCGGGCAGTTTTCCGGATGTGGCCCATTCGGAGACGACGCCCACTTCCACCTCCAGGTATTTGGCGAGTTCCTCGGCAGTCATCATATTCGCCCTGTGGGCCTCTTCGGACTTTGACCGCGCGAGCATGCTGCACCGCCCCTCGAATACGGCGCCCTCGGCGATACTGAGAAGCGGCGTTTTTATGTCGCCGACTACGCAGCCGGGCGCTATCAGTTTCAGTTCTTTGACCGCGTGGATGTTCCCGTTGACTTTTCCGGCGATAATTATCGAGTCGCCGGCTATATCGGCATTCACGGTCGCGTGCTCGCCTATCATCAGGTTTCCCTTGGTGTTAAGCGTGCCTTCAAACCTCCCGTTGATCTTAAGGTTAACGGGATCTTTGAATACGAGGGAGCCCTGCATCGACGCATCCACATCCAGAATCCTTTCATGCTCATGCTTCCTGTCTCTCTTTCCTATCATATCGCCACCTCCAAATTTGTGAAGCAAATTTGATCCTGAAGCCGCGATAAACAGGAGCGGCTGAAGGACCTATTTATTCTATTTGCCATCTCACACTTTTCACACCGTCTAAACGGCCGATATCCTCCAGAATATTCTCCGCCAGCCGCGGCTCGTAAAGCTTCAGCCCCAGTTTCAACACCATGTTCGCGCTGTCCTTTGCCCGGTCAGCCTCAAAGTCGGTAATCTCATTCCTGTATTCGGCCAGCGTTTCCCGTATGGCCTTCAGTTGATCCGCGCCGTCCCTGGCATCGATCACGATCGTCCTGTACCAGTCTTTTCTGATCATCGAATGTTCGATGCGGGAAAATATCATCAGCGCTATAAGGGTAAGGATCGTCGTAACGATGGAGCCCAGATATAATCCAGACCCGACCCCGAGGCCTATGCCCGCGACGACCCAGAGGCTCGCCGCGGTGGTGAGCCCTTTTATGGACGACCTTGAATGCATTATCGCGCCGGCGCCCAGGAATCCTATGCCTGTCACGACGCCTGCCGCGATCCTGCCAGGATCGACGGCAACCTTTGTATAATAGACATCGAAGATGTGCATCGAGGTCAGCATGACGAGCGTCGATCCGATGCACAATAATATATGGGTCCTGAAACCCGCCGCGCGGCCGTGGAATTCGCGTTCGAAACCGATCACCCCGCTCAAAACCGCCGCCAGCACTAACCGGAATACGATGATCCATTCATTCAGCATCAGCTTACCTCCAGATTGGGAACGGCCGTTAAATATAAGTCCGATTTAAGGCCTTTCCTGTAAAGCTCTTCTCCAAGCGCTCCCACCATCGCGGCATTGTCCAAACAATATTTTAACTCAGGAAAATGTAAATTCATAGAAGAAAATTCGCACGCGGTCGTGAGCTTCTCCCTGAGCCTGCCGTTGGCGGCCACTCCGCCGCCGACTACTATCCTGGAACAATTCGTGATCCGCGCGGCCAATATCGCCTTCTCGACCAGAATGTCGAGGGCGGCTTCCTGAAATGCGCAGCAGATATCAGCGACGATATCTTTATTAAGCTCCTTAACTTTCTGCGAATAATAAAGCACCGCGGTCTTTATGCCGCTAAAACTAAAATCTAAAGAATCTTTTCCAAGGTAACTCTTCGGGAAATTAATCCTGTTTATCCTTTTCGCGAGCCTTGCTGTCTTCTCTATCACGGGCCCGCCCGGATACCCGAGCCCTAAAAGTTTCGCGACTTTATCGTATGCCTCGCCCACAGCGTCGTCCTGCGTCTGGCCGAGAAGCCTCTGCCTTCCCGCCCCTTCGCAGTGGAACAAGGCGGTGTGCCCTCCGGATACCACGAGCCCCAGATGCGGAAAATCCGGTTTATCATCTTCGTTCAGAAACGAGCTGTAAAGATGCGCCAGTATATGATTGACGCCTACAATAGGAAGCCCGAGGCTGTAGCTGATCGATTTCGCCAAAGATATGCCTACGAGGAGCGCGCCAACCAGTC
>JAPLMI010000098.1 GCA_026387115.1 Candidatus Omnitrophota bacterium
TTTATCTCGTTGAACTCATCCGGCTCCATGAACTCGCTGTAATCATAGAGCGACGAGAGCATTACCTTCATCGCGCCGTATATCAGCTTCTTCGATTCCGTCTTATAGACATAGTAGCTTTTTATGAGGCTTATCGCGTCGGCGAACAGTTCGAGCTGTCCGTAAAAGCTCTCCCGCGTTCTCGTTTTAGCGTCTTTGTCCTTAACATTATCGTATCCGCCGCCCATGACGAGCGACGAGACAAGAACCAAGAGAGCCGCGAAGATAAAAACTTTCGTTCTCCTGTCATTCAGTTTCAAATTTAGCCGCCCCCCAGTTTACTTTTAAGGATTTCGCTCGCAAGCGCCGGATTCGCCTTTCCGCGCGACTCTTTCATTATCTGGCCGATGAGAAACGCGAGCGCGTTCGATTTACCCGCCCTGTAATCATTGACAGTCTTCATCTCCCTCTTGATGACCCGCTCGGCCATCTCTTCTATCAATTTTCGGTCACTTATCTGGGAAAGGCCGCGCTTTTCGGCGATCTCTTTCGGGTCGGCACCGGTCTCGGCCGCTTCGGCGAAGATCGCCTTTGCCATCTTCCCGCTTACGGCGCCTTCATCGATCATCTTCAACAGTTCCGTAAGGCCGCGCGGCAAAAGCTTCAGATCCTTAATTCCGATAAATTTATCGTTCAATACCGCCATTACCTCGCCGGTAATCCAGTTGGATATCGTTTTTCTGTTCGGATAGCCTTTGGCGCATTCTTCGAAATAATCGGCTATGTCTATCTGGCTTATGAGGACGCCGGCGTCGTATTCCGAAAGTCCGAAATCTTTTACGAATCTGTTTAATTTTGCCTCGGGAAGTTCCGGCAGGCTTTCCCTGGCCTGCCGTATCAAATCCTTATCGACCACAAACGGCACGAGATCAGGCTCCGGGAAATACCTGTAATCCTGGGCTTCCTCTTTGGTGCGCATCGACGTCGTGATCTGTTTTTCGGCGTTCCACAGGCGCGTCTCCTGCGCGATTTCACCTTTGTCCTCCAAAATCGATTCCTGCCTTTTCGCTTCATACTCAAGAGCCGAGCGGACGCCTTTGAATGTATTCATATTCTTTAGCTCGACTTTCGTACCGAGCTTATTAGCCCCCCGGGGCCTGATCGATATATTGGCGTCGCATCTGAGCGACCCTTTCTCCATGTCGCAATCGGAAACCCTGAGGTATTCGAGGATCGATTTCAGCTTCGTAAGATATTCATATGCCTCATCGGGCGAATTGATATCCGGCTCCGTAACGATCTCGAGAAGCGGTATACCGCTTCTATTGTAATCGACGAGGCTGTAGGGCTTGCCTTCGGGATGAATAAGTTTGCCCGCATCCTCTTCAAGATGGACGCGCTTGATCCTGATCCTCTTCCTCGTTTTGTCCTTTACGGTTATTTCCAGCGAACCGTTATAGGATAGAGGCATATCGTATTGCGATATCTGGAAATTTTTCGGCAGGTCCGGATAGTAATAATTTTTTCTGTCGAACTTCACGAGGCCCTGGATCTTGCAATCCAGCGCCAGCGCCACTTTGACCGAGAAGAGGAACGCCTGTTCGTTCAGAACCGGAAGGCTCCCGGGAAATCCGAGGCAGACCGGGCAAGCGTGCGAATTCGGCTCGGCGCCGAATTTCGTCGAGCATCCGCAGAAGGCCTTCGTATTTGTGGCAAGCTGCAGGTGGACTTCGAGCCCTATAACCGTCTCATATGCGCTCATAATTCAGGTTTTCTCTTATGGTATTCCGTCGACTGCTCGAAAGTATACGCTGCCCTGAATATCGTCTCTTCATCGAAAGGTTTCGCGAGTATCTGCAAGCCTATAGGAAGCCCGTCTTTCGAGAAACCGCACGGTATGGAGATTGCCGGGATCCCGGCCAGGTTCGCCGGTATCGTAAAGATATCGGACAGATACATGCTGAGCGGATCGTTCGTCTTTTCGCCGATCTTAAATGCCGGCGAAGGCGTCGTCGGTGTAATTATGCAGTCGCAAGCCTTGAACGCGCTCTCGAAATCTTCCTTGATCCTGGTCCTTATCTTCTGCGCCTTCAGGTAATACGCGTCATAATATCCCGTCGAAAGGCAGTACGTTCCGAGAAGTATCCTCCTCTTCGCCTCGTCCCCGAATCCTTTCGAGCGCGTCTTGACATACATATCTATCATGTCCTCCGGACGGTCCGCCCTCAGGCCATATTGGACGCCGTCGAACCTCGCGAGGTTCGAGCTCGCCTCCGCGGGGCCTACGATATAATACGCGCTCACGGCATATTCTGTATGAGGCAAAGATATTTCTGCAACTTTCGCGCCTAAGCTTTTGAGAAGGCCTATGGCTTTCTTAACGGCTTCGTCAACTTCCTTATCTATTCCCTTGATAAAATATTCTTTGGGAACGCCGACACGCATCCCCTTCACATCTTTAACCAGTGATTTTGTATAATCGGGAACAGGAATATCGACTGAAGTGGAATCCATCTCGTCGTGGCCCGCGATAACGCCTAATAGGAGCGCAGCGTCTTCCACATCCTTCGTTATCGGGCCGATCTGGTCGAGGCTTGATGCGAACGCGATCAGTCCATAGCGCGATACGCGGCCATACGTGGGCTTTAGTCCCACCACTCCGCACAACGCGGCCGGCTGCCTGATCGAGCCGCCCGTATCCGAGCCGAGCGCCAGGATCGTTTCGTCCGCCGCGACCGCTGCCGCGGAGCCGCCGCTCGAACCGCCCGGAATCCGGCCGAGGTCCCACGGATTTTTCGTCGGCCCATAACAGGAAGTTTCGCACGAAGAGCCGAAGGCGAACTCATCCATGTTAGCCTTTCCTATAAGGACGGCGCCGGCTTCCTCAAGCTTCTTCACGACCGTCGCGTCATAAGGAGGCCTAAAACCTTCCAGTATCTTTGAGGCGCAGGTCGTCTCTTCATCCTTCACGCATATATTGTCTTTGATGAGTATGGGTATGCCGGAGAGTTTGCCGCTCGATTTTGTGTTGGAGAATTTTGACTTGTTTACGCGCACGATCGCCTTTACCCGCCCATCGACAGCTTCGATGCGCCCGAAGACGTCCTCGGAGATTTTTGAAGGGTTAAGGCCGTCCTTCTTCATCAATTCCTTGAGGGCGTGGGCTGTAAGCGAATAAAGATTTTCCATCTACTTACCTTCTATAACTTGAGGAACCTTGAAGAAACTTTCCTCTTTTTGGGGCGCGTTAGCCAGCGCATCATCTGCGTTGAGAGAAGGTTTTAAGACGTCAATTCTAAATACGTTCTTAAGCGTTGAAAGGGCATGGCTGGTCGGGGGGACATTCTCTGTATCCACTTCTTTTAATTTGCTTATATAAGATAATATAGCGGCTAATTGGCTGGAGTAAGCTTCGAGTTCCTTATCGCTTAAAGACAATCGCGCCAGGTGCGCAACGTGTTTGACGACAGCCTTATCTATGGTTTTCATGCGAACCTTCCATTTTAATATAACTTACCACAGGAACAGCCCCTTGTCAATTTTTCGATAGAAAAATTGATCCTGAGGCTGCGACGAACAGGAGCAGTCGAAGGATCTTTCCTTTACTTAAAAGGCGTTGGAGATGGCGGCGAATCGGGTAAGGTTGAGCGTCTCGGGGCGGGCGGCAGGGTCGATGCCGATGCTGTTTAAAATAGCGGATAACTTCTCTTTCGGCATATCGAGGACCTCAATTCTAGCGAGCGAATTGATGATGGACTTTCGCCTCTGGTTGAAAGCCCCCCTTACGATCTTAAAAAACTTTTCTTCGTCATTTACGGATACGGACGGCTTATCAAGAAATGTAAGCCTTAAAATGCTCGAATCGACGTCCGGCGAAGGAAAAAAGGAGGCCCTCTTCACCGTATATATGTATTCCGGCCGCGTAAAATACCGGACAAAGCAGCTGATAGAGCTGTAGTCTTTCGTGCCGGGGCCGGCCAGGAGTCGGCTTGCGACTTCCTTCTGGATCATGATGACAGCGGATTCCAGGAGGCGCCTGTTATTTATCAGATACTCGATCACAGGGGTAGTTATGTAATAAGGGAGGTTAGCTACAACTTTTATCCTGCCGCCTGAGGCGATTTCCTCAAGATCGAATTTCAATATATCTTCGTTGAAGATCTCAAGGTTCGGATAATCGCCTCCGGCCAATTCATTTAATATGGCGTATGCTTTTTTATCTATTTCGACGGCAAAGACACGGCCGGCGGATGCGGCCAGGTCCATAGTGAGGGCGCCCAGGCCCGGCCCTATCTCGAGAACCGAATCGGATTTTGAAAGACGGCACTCGCGGATTATCTTGTCCTTGATATTGCCGTCGATGAGATAATTCTCGCCGAGCCTCTTAAGAGGCGTGAATCCGTATTTCGCAAAAACTTCTTTTAATTGCGTTTTAGTAAGCACGCTAATTTTATCGCTTCTATCATCGACTCAGGATTCGCGATGCCTTTCCCCGCTATGTCGAAGGCCGTGCCGTGGTCCGGAGAGGTCCTTATAAAAGGGAGGCCGAGCGTCATGTTTACACCATTATTAAAATAGAGCGCCTTGAAGGCGGTTAGCGCCTGGTCGTGGTACATGGCAACCAGGGCATCGTACTTCTTGTTTAGCGCGTCGTGAAAAGCGACGTCAGCCGACAGTGGCCCGAAAATAAATTTTGCCGATCCCGAGGCCATCTTTATGGCGGGCAGTATGACCTTATGCTCCTCGTCTCCGAACGAGCCTCCCTCGCCCGCATGAGGATTAAGGCCCAGCACGCCTATTCTCGGCGCCCTTATGCGGAAGTAACGTTTTAAATATCTGTGCGTAAGCGATATCGCGTTATAAACGGCGTATTTATTCAAACTCTCGGCGACGCGTTTTAACGGAATGTGGCGTGTGACGAGCGCGACCTTTAGCCCCGGCCCCACGAAGAGCATAGCGAATTTTTTAATGCCGGAATTTTGCGCGAGATATTCTGTATGGCCCTGAAAATTTTTAAAACCCGCCGCTTTGACCGAAGATTTATTTATCGGCGCCGTGATAAGCCCGTCGGCCCGGCGGCGCGCTATAACGTCAAGAGCGGCGTCTATATATTGAATCGAGGCGCTGCCGAAGGATGGGCTTACCTTTCCGTAGGAAAATGATCTTGGTGGGATGTTTGACAGGTCGAGAAGATCAGCTTTGAGATCGAGGCCCAGGTCAATTTTACAGCGGTCGATAACAAAACGGTCGCCTATGACCAAAAAATTGGCAAGCCCTTTAACCCGCGGACTTGCCAAACTTTTAAGCGTAACCTCCGGCCCGACGCCCGAAGGGTCGCCCATCGTTATTACTAAAGACGGCTTATTTGAACGCGATGTAGGCATTCTTCTTTAAGCTCTCTACCCATCCCTTGATCTTCTGGTTGATCTTTTCTCTGAATACCGTCTCCTCGATATCGCGCCTGGCTTCTGAAATCGTAAGCGTTCTTGCCGGCTTCTTCTCCTCTATCTTGAATATATGATAGCCCAGGCCTGTCTGTATGATATCGGACGTCTCGCCCTCCTTGAGATTAAAAACGACTTTTTCTATCTCAGGCATAAGGTCGCCCTTTTTGACGTATCCCATGTCTCCGCCTTCGGACGCGCCGGGGCCGGCCGAATACACCTTTGCCAGCCCGGCGAAATCGCACCCCTCTTTGAGGCGCCTCGAAATTTCCATGGCAAGCTCCGGCGCTTTTTTCGAATCTGTGTTACTTCCCAGGCTTATGAGGATATTTTTTAACTTAACCTCTTCCGGCTGGCTGAATTCAGCTGTGTTTTTGTTATAATAATTCGTTATGTCAATCGGGGTTATCACTATATTCGCTCCGACCTTCTGGTCAATAAGTCTTCTGGTCATCAGTTGTTCCCTGTAGCGCGTTTTCAGGTCTTTGATGGTAATACGCTGTTCGAAGAGCGTCCTTTCGAACGCTTCCTTCGAGCCTAATCGTTTTATGAGATCATCTATCCTCTTATCCACTTCTTTATCGTCGATCTCGATGTTAAGTTTTTTGGCTTCGCTCAGGATCAGCCTGTCATTGATAAATTGCTGGACGATGTTCTGTTTCGCTTCCTCGAGTTTCGCGAGAAGCTTGTCCTGGCTGTATAAACCCTTATATTTCTCATATGCGGGATGAAGCGCCCTGGTGATTTCGCTTTCGGTTATGATCTCATCGTTTACCACTATGGCTATTTTATCAACGACCTCACCGTGCGAAAAACGGGCGGCCGCCAGGATCATTACGAGAATTAATTGCGCCGGAATTATTTTTTTTCTAAGGAATTGAATACGTCCTCCTTGACCGCAACGCCATATTTATTTCTAAGATTCAATACGAGCTTGTTGAAGAGGTCGCTCCGTTTTTTGCGTTTCAGTTCATTCTCTATGGAGCCCTTCGCTTCA
>JAPLMI010000156.1 GCA_026387115.1 Candidatus Omnitrophota bacterium
TTCGGCAAATCTCACATCGACACCAGCGACATAAAGGTGTTCAGAGAGTTCGGCCTGCGCTGGATACTGGATGATATCAAGCATGACCTGAAGGGTTTCGGTGTTAAATTCGACGTATGGTACAGTCAGAGGGCCTTGAGAAAATCGGGTAAGGTGCAGAAGGCCATCTCTGCCTTGAAAGAAAAAGGCTACATATACGAAAATGAGGGCGCGGTCTGGTTCAAATCTACAGAATTCGGCGACGACAAAGACAGGGTCGTATTCAAATCCGATGGAAGCGCGACGTATCTTGCCCCGGATATAGCGTATCATCTCGAGAAGTACAGGAGGGGATTCAAGAAGATAATCGACATATGGGGGCCGGACCATCACGGCTATATCCCAAGGCTGAAGGCGGCGATAAAAGCGCTGGGGTTCAGCGAGGACTCTATCTCGATCCTCATAGTGCAGCTCGCGACTCTTTACAGGAACGGCCAGGCCGTTTCGATGTCGACACGCGCGGGCGAATTTGTGACATTGCGCGAGGTGATGGACGAAGTCGGCAAGGACGTATCGCGGTTCTGTTTCATAATGCGCAGGATCTCAAGCCACCTCGACTTCGATCTTGATGCCGTCAAGAAGGAGTCGATGGAGAACCCCGTCTACTACATCCAGTACGCGCACGCGAGGATCTGTTCTATCCTGGCATACGGCAAAAAGGCCCATATCCACACAGCGCGGTTCGACTCAAGGCTTTTGAAGTTAGAGGAGGAGCTCGACCTGTTGAGGATGCTCCGTCAATTCCCCATGATAGTTGTTTTAAGCGGCAGGTCCCAGGAACCCTACATAATATTACAGTATCTGCAGGACCTCGCAACGGTATTCCATTCCTTCTACAATAAACACAGGGTTGTCGGCGAAGATTTGAGCCTCACGCGATCAAGGATTATCCTTGTCGACTGCGTAAGGACAGTCCTTGCCAACGGCCTTCGTTTATTGGGCGTCTCTCTTCCCGAGAAGATGTAAATGTGTTTGCCTTCGAATCGATAAAAGTTTACAAGAACGAAGAACTGGACATCGAGAAGTTCTCTTCAGGCCTGGCCGAATACGGCTACCGGGCCTGTAAGAGAATATCCGAGGAGGGCGACTTCGCGCGCCTCGGGGACACCGTTACCGTATATCCCGTCACGTTCGAATATCCGCTGCGAATAGGATTCCTTCACAATAAGGTCGAGCGCATAACGAGCCTCGACCCCCTCAGCTACGAACCCGTCGAAGACCATGCGGTCGCGATAATACTTCCCATAAGGGGTATCGCCAAGAAGAGGATCCGCAGGAAAGCGCTTATCGCCTCCGAAGAGTCCCCGATCGACAATTTTGTCGATATCGAGGCAGGCGACTACGTAGTCCATATAGAACACGGCATAGGCAAGTACCTTGGCGTAGAGAAGATAAAAGTCGACAAGATTTACGTCGAGCACATTGCGATCGAATATGCCGGGGGAGACAAGCTTTATGTGCCGTTTACCGATCTTGACAAGATTCACAAATACTTCGGTTTCGAAAAGAGGCTTCCGAAACTCCATAAGCTGGGGGCGCGGCTCTGGAAGGCCGCGAAGGAGAGGGCGAGACAGGGCGTAAACAGGGTAGCGGTAGATCTTCTTGAATTGCAGGCGAAACGGTCCGCGAATCCCGGATTTAAATTTTCGCCCGATACCGAATGGCAGGCGAATCTCGAGAAAGAGTTTCCGTATAAGGAGACGCCCGACCAGGCGCGCTCGACCGTCGAGGTGAAGAGGGATATGGAGCGGCCCTCGCCTATGGACAGGCTGTTGTGCGGCGACGTCGGTTACGGCAAGACGGAAGTCGCCTTAAGGGCGGCGTTCAAGGCGGTGATGGACAATAAGCAGGTCGCGATACTCGTCCCGACGACCATATTGGCCGAACAGCATTTCAATACGTTCTCGAACAGGATGAAGCGCTTCCCCGTGCGGGTCGAAATGCTCTCGAGGTTCAGGACGGCCGAAGAGCAGGATCTCATCTTAAAGGGCCTCCGGGACGGGACGGTCGACATAATCATCGGGACACACCGCCTCTTATCCGGCGATATAAAATTTAAGGACCTGGGGCTCGTCATCATCGACGAAGAGCAGAGGTTCGGCGTGAAGCATAAAGAACACCTGAAGCGGATGCGCCTCTCCGTTGATGTGTTGACGCTTACCGCTACTCCGATACCGAGGACGCTCTATCTCGCGCTTATGGGCGGCAGGGATATATCGACGATCAATACGCCGCCGTCCGAGCGGCTTCCTGTTGAGACGCGGGTGACGCATTACGACGACTCTCTTGTACGCGACGCTATGCTGAAGGAGAAGCAGAGGCGCGGCCAGATATTCTTCGTCCATAACAGGATCAAAGGAATCCAAAATTTGGCAAAGTCTTTATCGGCGCTCGTGCCGGAAGTGAGCTTTGCGGTGGGGCACGGCAGAATGAATGAAAGGCAGCTTGAGCGGACGATGCTCGATTTTATTGACGGGCGGATCGACTGCCTCGTT
>JAPLMI010000104.1 GCA_026387115.1 Candidatus Omnitrophota bacterium
CCGCCGGTATTGAGCTGTTGAACAAGGTTATCGATCTTGCCTCCAGGTTCAAGGTCTCAAGAATATATACGGGGGCGGCCTTTCCTTTTCCCATAAGCTACAAGGAATCCCCGCATATATACGGCGCGGTCAACAATAAAACGCTTCTTGATATCGTATCAAGTTTCGGCATAAGCCCCATGGACGGCGGCCACATATCCGGACTGAACGGGCTTCTTCTGGGCTTTGCCGGGAAGAAAGGCATAGAGGCGATGTGCCTGTTGGCGACGATGCCTCAATACGCGATAAGCCTCCCTAACCCTAAGGCGTCCGCGGCGATAATCGATGTATTGCAGCGCATCCTGAAATTTAAGATCGATGTGAAGGAGCTCGATGATTTTATTAAAGAGATGGACGAGAAGATGTCCATGATAGAGGACAGGGTAAAGGACGTATTGACGATAGAAAGCCAGCCGGGCCATGACCCGCATCATGGCGAAAAGAAGGTGCCCCCCTACATCGTGGAGAAGATAGAGAAGCTTTTCCTCGAAGCCGAGGCCGATAAGGAGAAGGCGATCCTGCTCAAAATTGAACTGGATAGATGGGATCTGTACAGCGCGTATGAAGACAGGTTCCTCGACCTGTTTAAATCGAACCAATGAAAAAGATTTTGATAGCGCTCATTGTTATTGCCGCGGCAGCCGCCACGGCAATATTTATTTACAGATATCAACTAGTTCAGTATTCAGCGGACAAGATCATCCGAAGCCGCCTTCCCGGTTACGTCAAGATAGACACGATAATTTTTGATGCCAGGGCGAGCCGCGTGTCGTTTAAAGGCTTCAGGATCCTCAACCCTCCGGATTTTGCGAATAAAAATCTGCTGGAGATAGAAGAGGTCTCCTGCAGTTATAAGATGAATGGGATGAATATCGCCGAAGGGTTTGAGATATACGATCCGGTATTCAGGAGATTCCTGCTTAACATAGAACACCTGAGCAATGGCAAGCTGAATCTGACCGAAATGAGCGCCTCGTTGCAGGATAATTTACCGAAGAGTGAAGCGCCGGGCCGTCCGTCGAACATCGCCGATAAGGCCGCGGCAAAGGCCGTCTCCGATTTTATTAAACTGCCGGAGCAATTTTCGATTACGGACGGCCGTATCATATTCACGGACAGGTTTCGGATGTCAAGGCCTTACATCCTGTCGTTTGAAAATATCAACGGGAATATCTTCCTGAGGTTTGACGAGCGTTATACCAGGGTGCTCGGCGTAAATTCAACGGGCGAGGGCCTCTTCAACGGCCGCCAGGGCGAGGTCATTAAGTGGGATATCAAGTTCGATCCGACGGCGCCGAGGCTGACCATGTCCAACAGATTTGAAGTATGGAATCTCGAAATAACGCCCCTGGAGCCCTACTACGACAGATATTCACCGTTAGTCTTCAAGAATGGTGTCTTTTCGGGGCTTTTGATATTTGATTTCGATAACGGCCGTATCGGGTCTACGAACGAGATACACCTTGCCGATTTCAGATTCTATGTGAAACCCGGCTATGAGAACGCGGCCTTCTGGGAGACGACGGTGCCGGACCTTGTCAAATATTTCAGCACGCCGTCCGGAGAGATCGTGTTCGATTTCAAGATAAAAGGCGATATGGAGAATCCCCAGTTCTACCTCGGGCCCATTTCGAAGCAGGCGCTCGCCGCGATGGCGATAGATAAGATATCATCCGCAATCCAGAGCTTGTCCAACAAAGGCCCGTCCGCAAGCCCGGGCGGCCCGAAGAGCGACATTGAGAAAGCTAAAGAATATATCGACCTCTTCAAGGGGATGATTAAAAAGTAGCAGATGGAAAAATTATCTAAAAATTTTATATGGATGGCCGCTTCCAATATCGTAGCGAGCCTTTTCAGCGTAATCCTCTTTATATATCTTGCCAGGGCGCTCGAGCCGGAAGCGTTCGGCTACATCTCCTATATCTTCACTCTGATATTCTTTCTCGCGAACTTCATCGATATGGGGCTTTCCACCTACGGCACGAGAGAGGTCGCGAAAAATAGATCCCTCGCATCGAATTACGTCTCTGAGATCGTAACTTTACGTTTCTTCATAGCCGCGATCATCGCGCTGGTCCTGATCGGCTCGACGTTCATATCGCCTCA
>JAPLMI010000224.1 GCA_026387115.1 Candidatus Omnitrophota bacterium
GTTGGGCTCAGTATGGATACAAAGCTCAAAGCTGATATTGCAGAGTCTGCCGTTGTAACAGCGCTCCTAAAAAGAGGCTTTAGAGTGCTAAAACCCGTAGGTGATAGGTTGCCCTACGATTTAGCGCTCGATGTAAATGGAAAGCTTCTGAAGATTCAAGTAAAAAGCGCATGGTTTTATAACGGTAATTATACTGTCGATACCCGCAGAACAAAGACGAATCGCCGACGCATGGTAAGAGAGCGATACGGCGAAAACGACTTTGACTTTGCAATAGTGTACATTGACCGGTTGGAAACATTTTACGTTATTCCGATTTCAGAGTTTTCTACTTATAAAAGCGGGATCAGTTTAGTAGAGACGAAGAAACGGCAGCGTAAACCTAAGTCGGCAATATACAAAGAGCGTTGGGATTTGTTATCCGCGAGGGCTGTCTAACTGGAAACGGTTAGATGATAACCTGTCAAATTCGGTGAAGCCTGAAATGGTAATACCGAGCCAAGCCTGTCAGAATATCGATAGGAAGGTGTAGAGACTAGACGGCAGGCATCCTAAAGAAACGCAGGATGAAGGTATAGTCCAGACTACAAACTTCGAGAATTCGAAGGCGGCGAAAGCCGAAGTAGCAAGCATAACCCAAAGGTCGTCCGTTCGAATCGGACCCCCGCTACCAAATTTTCGAAGAAAATTTGATCCTGAAGCGCCGTTAAGCAATGCGACGAAAAGAAGCATTGTAGGCGCTGAAGGACCTAAATAAATACCAAATTTTTTCTCAAATTTCCATAGGGGGAAACTGCGTTTCCCCCTCTTGGCGCTCGCTCACCAATACATAATCTCTAATGAGCTTGCTCGCTGTCACCCCCTTCTTTTTGAATCACCAATCTAAATAATCGAAGCTTCTTTACCACAAGAGAAGGAAAAACTTTTTCCTTCTCTTGTGTATCTTATCCTTTTAAACAGGTGTCACTAAAGTGACCTTGACAGGACTAGCGTCCAAAAATATAGTTTTTCTACTTGTTGATGTGGACGACTTTTGCCGGAGGGAAGCCGTTGAAGTAAGTAGAAGAGGCGATTGAGTAGGCGCCGATGTTCTCGGCATATAGAAGATCGCCTATCTCGAGCTCCGGAAGCTCTTCAGCGACCGAAATCGTATCAAACGCGTCACAAGTGGGCCCGAATACGGCGCACACCTTAAGCTCTCCTTCCTTAAATGCCTTCAGCGGATACGTGCAGTGGTCGAATACTATCCCCGAGAATGTGTGATAGACGCCGTCATCCAGGTAATAGCAGGTCTTGCCGTCACGAACAGCCTTGCCTATAATTTTTGTTACAAGTGTCGCGGCATTGGCGACCATGAAGCGGCCGGGTTCGGCCAGTATTTCGATATCTTTAGGGAATAGCCTGTCAAATTCCGTATTGAGTTTTCGCGCGAGCGTCCTGAACGATTTTACCTTGCTGTTATATTTCACAGGGAATCCGCCGCCTATATCGAGTATCTTTATCTTGTGTCCCCGCGATTCCGACTCTTTCATAATCGATGCGGAAAGCTGCAATGCCTGCATGTAGTTCTCAAAGTTGTTGCACTGGCTTCCGACATGGAAGCTGATACCCTCGACCACCAGGCCCGTTTTGAACGCCTCTATTATCAGATCGACCGCCTCGCCGGGATGCGCGCCGAACTTTGAAGAAAGCTCAACCATCGAACCGGTGTTGGGGACGCGTATTCTTAATACCAGCCCGGCGTGCGGGGCGTGGTCCTTTATTTTTTTCAACTCTTCGATGTTGTCGTAGGTCACAAGCGGCTTATAGGGGTCGAGCTCGTGAAGCGTCTCTATCCTCTTTATCGTGTTGGCGTAGATGATCTTGTCCCATATGAAATCCTGCCGTTCTTTTTCGGGAAGACTTTTAATGTTTTCGTATACGACCATGAATTCCGGAAATGACGCGACGTCGAAACTTGCCCCGACATTGTAGAGCGTCTTCACGATCTCGGGGTTCGAATTCGCCTTAACGGCAAAATAGGCCTGCACCCTCGGAAGGGCTTCCAAAAAAATCCTGTAATTCTGCCTTATTTTTTCATGGTCTATAATGAAGACCGGCGTGCCGTTCTTCTCAGCGATCTCTTTCAGGTTATCAAGCGCGGTTTCTTCAATCGTCAATTGTTTCATCTCGCAGCTCCTATGTCGTTAGTCTTTGATAAGTAAGTTCTTTTAGCCCCATATATTTTTTTTTTCCAAATACGCGTTCGGTTTCTCTTTGAAAAATACCTGATAATTGGAAAAAGGGGTCCAGTCGGATTGAATCGAGGC
>JAPLMI010000074.1 GCA_026387115.1 Candidatus Omnitrophota bacterium
CAGTTGGTTTGCTTCGCGACGTAACCCCGTTATACCGATGAGTTATAAAGTAAAACTTGACGTATTCGAAGGGCCGCTCGACCTCCTGCTATACCTTATACAGAAAGAGGAAGTCGATATATACGATATTCCGATAGCCAAGATCACGGACCAGTATCTGGAATATCTTGAACTGATGAAGCTTTTGGATCTAAACATCGCCGGCGAATTCATCGTGATGGCGGCGACGCTGATGCACATTAAGTCCAAGATGCTCTTGCCGCCTGACCAGGCGGATGAGGAGAAACCGGAGGAAGATCCGCGCGCGGAGCTGGTGCGCAGGCTTATCGAATACAAGAAGTTCAAGGAAGCGGCGAGCCAGCTTTCCCAGATGGAATCGCACCAGAAACATTTCTTCGCCAGGGTCGGCCCGGGCGTGAAGACGGACGATATCCCCCGGGCGGATGAGTATTTCGAGGCGAGTCTCTTCGACCTGATAACGGCGTTTACGAAAGTCCTGAAAGACATCCCGAAAGATGTCTTCTACGAAGTAGTAAAGGACGAATTTACCGTATCCGAGAAGATACACGATATACTGCATCTCCTGGTCGATAAAAAGTCTATATTTTTCGGGGAACTTTTCAAGGGGACGAAGAATAAGCCTGAGATAATTACCATATTCCTGGCGCTTTTGGAACTGATAAAGATAAGAGAGGTTATAGTGGCGCAGTCGGCGGCGTTTGCCGAGATAGAAGTTATCAGAAATACAGAAGCTATTAAGCCGGAAGAGGGTCATGATGGATAGGGACGAGAGAAAATTGATCATCGAGGCGCTTCTTTTCGTAAGCGATAAGCCGGTTTCGATCGACGCGTTGAAGAGCGTTATTAAGGATATCGACCCGACCGAGATAAGGGCGATTATTGAAGAGCTGAACGCGGAGTATGCCGCCAGCGCGAGAAGTTTCAGCATTAAAGAGATAGCGGGCGGCTTCCAGATGCTGACGGATCCGGTCTATTCCAAGTGGATAGCGGCTCTTTACAAGAGGCCGCCGGACAGGCTGACGGGGCCGTCGCTCGAGACGCTGGCGATAATAGCGTATAAGCAGCCGCTGACAAGAAGCGATATCGAGGCGATCAGGGGCGTGAACGTCGACGGCGTCCTCGGGACGCTCGAGGAGCGCGGCCTCATAAGGACGAGGGGCCGTCTTGAAGCGCCGGGACGACCTATACTCTACGGAACGACGACGGAATTTTTGCAGCACTTCGGATTGAAATCAATTGAGGAGCTTCCTAAATTAAAGGAATTCAAAGAGAGCGATTTGGATTTTATAAAAGAAAAAGAAAAAACACAAACTATAAATACCCAGACCGGAAAGCTGGTCACCGAATCTCATGAAACGGTTAAGGAAGGAGCGGATAATAATGAAGGCCCTGCGCAAGGCGGTTGATTCGATAGATTCCCAGATCCTGAGCCTTTTAAATAAGAGAGCGGAAGTGATCCTTAAAATCGGGAAGGTCAAGGCAAAGAGAAAAGAGCCTGTCTACGTTCCGGACAGAGAGAAGGATGTTTATAAAAAGTTGGCTTCAAAGAATAAAGGGCCGATCCCGACAGACTCGGTCAAGGCCATATTCAGAGAGATAATGTCAAGCGCGTTGCAGCTGGAAAGGCCCATCGCGATAGCGTATCTGGGGCCGGAATTCACTTTCACTCACCTGGCCAGTATGAAGAAGTTCGGCTCGAGCGTCAACTACACCGGCTGCGGCACCATAACAGATGTATTCAGCGAAGTCGAAAAGGCGAGGGCCGATTACGGGGTCGTGCCTATAGAGAATTCTATCGAAGGCGCGGTCAATCACACGCTTGACATGTTCGCGGATTCCAGCCTCAAAATATGTTCCGAGGTCTATCTCGAGATATGCCACAACCTTTTATCGAGGGAATCCGCGAAGAGCAGGATAAAGAAGGTATATTCAAAGGCCGAGGTATTCGGGCAATGCAGACTTTGGCTTGAGTCGAACCTGCCGAAGGTCGAACTTATCGATGTCTCGAGCACCGCCAGGGCCGCCGAAATAGCTTCGCGCCAGAAGGGCGCCGCGTGTATCGCAAGCGACCTGGCCGCGAAAAAATACGGCCTCAAAGGGCTGTATAAATCGATAGAGGACAGCGCGCATAACGTAACCCGGTTTCTTGTCATCGGGAAAAATGACGCTCATCCCACGAGGCAGGACAAGACGTCGATAATGTTCTCAGTCAAGGACAGGGCCGGCGCGCTTCACGATATGCTCGTTCCGTTCAAAAAGAACGGCATTAATTTAACTAAGATAGAATCGAGGCCCTCCAAGATGAGGGCGTGGGAGTATTACTTCTTTGTCGATCTTGAGGGGCATTTCAAGGATGCGAAAGTCGCGAAAGCGCTTTCGGAACTCAAGAAATCAGCTTCTTACATGAAGATGCTCGGCTCATATCCGGTCGGAGACAGCGTTTAAAAATGAGAAATCTGGTAAGACCAAACATACTGAACGTCAAGAACTACGTTCCCGGAAAGCCCATCGAAGAAGTCCAGCGCGAACTCGGCTTGAAGGACATTATAAAATTAGCGTCCAACGAAAATTGCCTCGGGCCTTCGCCAAAGGCGATCGCGGCGATAAAAAGGGTCCTTAAGAACGTAAACCGGTATCCGGATTCCTCAAGTTACTATCTGAGGAAAAAGGTGGCTAAGCTCCTCGGCGTGGACGGGAATAACCTCATATTCGGAAACGGCTCGGACGAAATAATAGGGCTTGCCGTCAGGACTTTCGTGAAAGATGGCGATGAGATCGTGATAGCTAAGCCCACTTTTCTGATATACGAGATAGTGTCCCAGATACAGAACGCTAAGATAAAGTTTGTGCCGCTTACAAAAGATTTCAGGCACGACCTTAAGGCGATGAAGAAGGCGGTCACCGAAAATACCAGGATGGTCTTCATCGCCAATCCGGATAATCCTACCGGAAGCTACGTTACGAAATCGGAATTGAACGAATTCTTTAAAGGCTTACCGGAGGATCTTATAGTTTTTCTGGACGAGGCGTATTTTGAATTTGCCAAATCGGGCTGCAGGGACTATCCGGACGGACTGGGCTATCTCGAAAAGCGGCCCGGCCTGATAGTCGCCAGGTCCCTGTCTAAGGCGTACGGACTTGCGGGATTGAGGATAGGTTACGGTATATCCAATCCCGAAGTCATAAGCTATATGGAAAAGACGAGGGAACCGTTTAACGTAAATCTGTTGGCGCAGGCCGCGGCGCTGGCAGCCGTTGACGACAGGGCATTCCTGAAGAAGACATTGTCTCATGTAGAGCTCGAGAAAAAGTTCATTTGCGGGGAACTGCGTAAGCTCAAACTTGATTATGTCGAGAGCGCGACCAATTTCATAATGGTCGACGTAAGGAAGGACTGTAAGGAAGTCTATAGCAAATTATTAAAGAAAGGCGTGATCGTGCGCGATATGAAGGCGTGGGGGTTTGATACTTTTATCCGCGTTACCATAGGAACGCGGGAAGAAAATAGGAAGTTTATGAAAGAGCTAAAGACGGTTTTAACGTAAAAACGGAAAAACTTAAAAACCAAAAAACTTTTTTTGTTTTTTAGTTTTTACGTCTTTTGGTTTTTTGGTTAACATGGAGCTTAACTTATGATAATAGTACTACGGCCCGACGCAACCGAGAAACAGGTTAATCATTTAGTAGCTAAGATTAAGTCGCTGGGCTTGAAGCCCTGGGTCTCTAAAGGCGTCGAGCGCACCATAATCGGCGTGATAGGCGAAGAGGACATCATACGCGTCCAACCGCTCGAAGTATTTCCCGGCGTAGAGAGGGTTTTGCAGATCCTGAAGCCGTATAAGCTCGCTTCGAGGGATTTCAAAAAAGAGGACAGTGTAATAGATGTGGGAGGAGGAGTTAAAGTAGGTTCAAAAAAGCTTGTGGTGATGGCCGGCCCCTGTTCTGTGGAGAGCGAAAAACTTCTGATAGATATAGCCAGGAAAGTCAAAAAAGCGGGGGCGACGGTTTTAAGAGGTGGCGCGTTTAAACCCAGGACGAGCCCCTACGCGTTCCAGGGCCTCGGCGTTCAGGGCCTGAAATATCTTGCCCAGGCGAAAAAAGAAACGGGCCTGAGGATAATAACGGAGCTCATGGATATCCGCGACCTGGATACCGTGTTAAAATACACCGATATCATACAGATCGGCGCGAGGAATATGCAGAACTTCAACCTTCTGAAAGAGGTCGGAAAGACGAAGAGGCCCGTTCTATTGAAACGCGGAATGGCGAACACGATCAAGGAATTGCTCATGTCCGCCGAATACGTCCTATCCGAAGGTAATTTCAGCGTGATCCTGTGCGAGCGCGGAATAAGGACATTCGAAGACGCGACGCGTTTCACTTTGGATATAACAGCGGTTCCCGTAATAAAGAATTTAAGCCACCTTCCCGTCGTAGTCGATCCTTCGCATGCGACGGGGAAGTGGGGCCTGGTCGGGCCGTGCGCGAAAGCTGGTATAGCCGCCGGCGCGGACGGGCTGATCATAGAAGTTCACCCGAAGCCGGAAGAGGCGATGTCTGACGGCGAGCAGTCGCTAGTACCGGCGAACTTTGAGAAGCTGATGAAGGAGATAGAAAAAATCGCGGAAGCCATCGGCAGGACGCTTTAGGCATATGAAACAATTTAATAAAATTGCGATTATAGGAGTAGGACTGATCGGCGGCTCGATAGGGCTTGCTGTTAAGAAGAGGAAGCTGGCAGGCGAAGTCGTCGGTGTCTTCAGACGAAGATCGACCCTAAAAAAAGCCCTAAGGCATAAAGCCGTCGACAGGGGAACGATGTCTGTCAGGGAGGGCGTATTCGATGCCGACCTTATAATACTGGCTACACCGGTGCGTTCTATCGTAGCTGCGGCAAGCCAAGCAATTAAATGCGCGAAGGCCGGGGCTATAATAACAGATGTTGGCAGCACCAAGGGGTTGATCGTCAACAGAATAGAGGATATGCTGTCAAAAAGTCGTTCGCTAAATTTTATCGGCTCTCACCCGATGGCCGGTTCCGAAAAGCAAAGCGTCGAATTCGCGCGGCACGACCTTTTGGAGGATACGCCGTGTATAGTTACCAGGACCGGCAAGACAGACGTAAGCTCGCTCGAAAAAATCATAAGTTTCTGGAAGGCGCTGGGAACGAAGGTCAAAGTAATGAGCCCTTCCGAGCACGATAGAGGCGTTTCGCTGATAAGCCA